>JARRQM010000156.1:0-4916 GCA_037381765.1 Kineosporiaceae bacterium | reverse complement strand
CAACTCTGGACTGCCCGGCAGGAGTCCGCGGCGACCCGGCCCGGGGATACTCCGCGGGACTCCGCGGACGACCGATCCGGGGGCGCCCGGCACGACGCTGGGGCAACGGCCCTGGCCGGTACGCCAGACCCCACCAGGGCGCCGGACCCGACCGGCGCGCCGGACCCGGTCAGGGCACCGGATGCTGCCGGGGCGCCTCGTCCTGCCCGTACCCCGGCTCCTCCTGCGGCCCCTGGTCCCGCTGATACCCCGGACCCTGCCGGTGGCACCCCGGACCCGACCGGTACCCCGGGTCCGACCGGTGTCCCGGGTCTTGAGGGGCCACGGGAGTCCACCGAGGTTCAGGCCCAGGCCCCGGTCTCCGCCGAGGCCCCTACCTCGGCCCCGGCCTCGGATTCGGCCCTTGCCCGGATCCTCACCGAAGTGTTCTCCCCCGCGTACCTCACCGTGGTGCTGCTCGCCGCGGTCGGGGTGCACGCCGCCGTCTCCACCGTTCGGGGTCTGCTCTACGGGGTCGTCGCGGCGTCCGCCGTCGGAGCCCTCGCCACGTTCGTCCCCACCGGCGTGCCGCGGCCGGAGCTGGGGGCCCGGCGGCAGCGCCGCCGTTCCCCGCGGCTGGCCCCGGTCGCGATCCGGGTGGCCATCGTGCTCGCGGCGTTCCTCGGGCTCGGACTGACCGGGGCGCCCCGGGCGTTGTTCACCGCCTCGGTCGCCGTGGCCGCCAGCGCGGGGGTCGCCAGCGGCATCACCCGGTGGTGGGCGGTCTCCGTGCAGGTGGCCGTCGCGACAACGTTCGCGGTGGCCCTCGCCCTCGAATTCGGGTGGCTGCTCTGGCTGGTCCTGCTGCTGCCCGGGGCCCTCAGCTGGGCCCGGATCGTGCGGGAGGAGCACACCCGCGCCCAGGTGATCGTGGGTGTGGCGGTCGGCGCCGGGACGGCGATCGCCGCGTTCAGCGTCCTGGGATGAGCCTGCCGGACGACAGAGCCGGACGTTTCGGCCCGGGCCCCGCCCCGACGTAGAGGATCTCGTCCCCGACCTGGAGCTGCTGGGCTTCGGGTTCGCTGTAGAGCATCCGGTGACCGTTCCGGATCACGGCGAGCACCGGTAACCCGAGGTCCGCGGGCCGGGACCCACCTCCTGCTCGGTCACCGGGCGGACCGCGAGGTCCAGCCCCTCCCCGAAGGAGAGCAGTTCCTCGACGGTCGCGACGGTGGCGGGGGTTCCGGCGGCCAGCCCGAGGAGCCGTCCTGCGGTTTCCGCGGAGACGATCACCGAGGTGGCCCCGCTCTGCCGGAGCAGTTCACCGTTGGCCGCGTCCCGGGCGGTGGCGACGATGGTCACGTCCGGGGCCAGGCTGCGGGTCCGCAAGGTGACCAGGATGGCGGTGTCGTCGCTGCGCAGGGCGATGATCACGGCACGGGCCCGGTCGACCTTGGCGGCCTGCAGCACGGACCCGCGGGTCGAGCATCCGGTCACCGAGGCCAAACCGGCGGCGTTGGCCTCCGCCGCCACCGTCGGGTCGGTCTCCACCACGACGATGCCTTCCGGTGGTTGCCCTTGCAGCAGCAGCGCCCGCACGGCGTTGCGGCCCTTCGTCCCGTAGCCGCATACGACGACGTGGTCGTTCACGCGTTTCCTCCAGCGGAACAGTTGGAAGTCCTCGCGCGAGCGACGGGTCAGCGCGTGGATGGTGGTGCCGACGAGCACGACGACGAACAGGAACCGCATCGGGGTGACGGCGAGCGTGTTGACCATCCGGGCGTGGGTGGTCACCGGGGTGATGTCGCCGTACCCGGTCGTGGTCAAGGTGACCGTCGTGTAGTAGAGGGCGTCCGTTGCCGACACCACCCCGTCCCGGGAGTCGGTGTACCCGGTGCGTTCGATGACCACCAGCGCCCAGTTGACGAGGACGAGGAACAGGGCCAGGCCGAGCCGCAACGCGATCGCGACGAGCGGATGCGACGAAGGACGGGTAGGCAGGCCGACGAGGGCGGACGGGGACACGGCGGACAGCATCGCCCACATCCACCGATCCGCGCCAACGGCCCCCGTCCGTGTGTCGCGGACCGGTGTGCCGACCCCACCGGACGCCGGCCCCACCTGGCGGGACGGGCAGCTCCGGTCCGGGGGCGTGCGGCGGCGACCCGGCCCGGGCCCCACCGGGCCCCGCGCAGGCGAGCCGGACCACCGGATGCGACGATCGACACATGAGCGTCGTGAAGATCAATGCCATCACCGTTCCCCAGGACAGCGGGGATGAGCTGGCCCGCCGTTTCGCCTCCCGTACCGGTGCCGTTCAAGACCAGGACGGGTACGAGGGGTTCGAGCTACTGCGGCCCGCGGACGAGCGCACCACCTGGCTGGTCATCACCCGGTGGCGGGACGAGGAATCGTTCCAGGCCTGGCTCGGGTCCGCCGACTTCGCCCGAGCCCACCAGGGCCCGGGTGCCGGGACGGACGCCCCCGGGGGAGGTTCCGGATCCGCGGAGGCTTCGGGGCACGGCGGGCACGGAGGGCATGGGGCCGGGAACCGGGCGCCGGTCGGACTGTCCAGCGAACTGTGGTCGTTCACCCCGGCCTGAGCGCCTGGTGGACGTCCCGTTCCGCCGCTCCCCTGCCCCGGGGTCGACGCTCCCCGGTTCCCCTTCCGCCACCCGGTCCGGGGAGCGCCGGTCCCCGGGCAGAACCTCCCCGGGGCCGATGCCGGGAAGGTGGGTGTTCACCTGCCGGGCCTCATCGGCCAGTTCGGACAGTTCGACGACCTCGATCCCGGCCGCGGTCAACCGTGCGACACCCTGACAGTCGGCGAACAGGTCGGGTTCGCGCCAGGCGATGACCACCCGGGCCGGACCGACGGCGATGATCCGGTCGGTGCACGGGATCCGGTCCGCCCGGCGGTCGGTGCACGGTTCCAGGGTGCTGTAGACGGTCGCACCGGGGAGTCGGGGGTCGTCCGGGGCGAGCTTGTCCAGCGCCGCCTCCTCCGCATGCACCCGCGGATCGGTCTCCCGACTGAATCCGCGGGCCAGCTCGACACCGTCGGCACCGACGACGACCGCGCCGACTGAGTAGGCCCCCGGGGAAGCGGAGCAGCGGCGGGACAGGGCGATCGCCTCCCGCATCCACCTCAGATCGGTATCAGCGGTGCGGCCCCGGCCCGCAGTCCCGCCGTCCCCGGCTGCGGGTACCGAGCCCGTGGACCCCGGCATCCCGCCGGTGGCCCCCGCATCCGCGGGCCCCGGCCCGCTCGGCGCCGTCACCGCCGTCACCGCCGGTCTTTCGGGGCGTACCGGAGGAGCGCAATCTCGCCGACGGCCCGGGCCTCCAGCAGTCGCATCCGGGCCGCCGGGCCGCCGGGATAGTCCGCCGGGTACAGGAACCGCGCCGCCCCCGCCTGCCCGACGAGCAGCGGGGCGACGGCGAGGTGGAGTTCGTCGGCGAGGTCCAGGGCCAGCAACTGGGTGTGCACCCGGCCCCCGCCCTCAACCAGGAGCCGGCCGATCCCGCGCTCGCCGAGCAGGTCGAGCGCCCTCCCCCAGTCCACTTCCGGGCCGGTTCCGGCGACGTCGGCGAAGTCGCCGAGCGTGCCGCGGACCCGGGCCACCGCCCCGTCCGTGGTGAGCACGAGCTTGTCCCCACCGTGGTGCCAGAACCTCAGCTCCGGGTCGAGGTCGCCGCTGCCCGTCACGGTGACTTTGAGCGGGTGCTCCGGCAGTCCCCGGGACACCCGGTCCGCCCGCCGCCGCGCCGACCGCACGAGCAACCGCGGATCGTCCCGGCGCAGGGTTTCGGCGCCGACGAGGATCGCGTCGCAGCCGGCCCGGACCTCGTCCACCCGGTCGAGATCAGCCGCACCGGACAGGACCAGGCGCTCGGCGCCCGCGTCGTCCATGGCCCCGTCGACGCTCACCGCGACCGAGAGCAGGACGAACGGGCGACGCCTCACCTCGGGACCCGCCATGGGGCCATCATCCCCCGGGGAGGACCTGAAGTCCGGCAACGACGACGCCGCGGAGCCCGGCCGGCTCCAGATCAACCACGGAGCAATCACCGTGGACCACGGGACGTCACCGTGGCCGACCTGGCCGCCGGGGACGACGGGGCCGACACCATCGGCGCGGGGAACGTCGTGGTCGGTGCAGCGGGGGTGGACATCGGTGGAAAGCCGGGCGAAAATCAAACCGTCACTTCCGACATTATTCGCGAATACCACCATCTCTGTGCCGCCTCCGGGGATATCCCACCAGAGCCGGCACACCGCACACACGGGGTGTGATCGAATGCCTGACCGTCAGCTGCTGACCGCCGTCCTCTCCGACTTTCCCGAGCGGGCCGATGCCCCGCCGAGGGCCACCACCACGACCGTGCAGGAGGTCGCCGACTCCGACCGGGTACAGATCCGGGTCGGCACGGACGGCTCCGGACGGGATACCTTCGGCGAGTTCGACCGGGTAACCAGCTCCGAGCTGCTCTGAGCGTCTGTTGACGACCCTTCGCGCGGTCGGTGACCACACCACGGTGACCTCGCCGGGGGCACGTTGACGGCGCAACCGGCCGCGGTTCCGGAAGCAACGGCCCCGGAACCGCGGCCGTCCGGCGGGATCGCCCTGGTGTGCATGCCGTGGGCGACGACCACCCGCCCCTCCCTGGCGTTGGGCATCCTCACCCGGATCGGCCGGACCGCCGGACTCACGGTGCACGTGCACTACCCGAACCTCGACCTCGTGGCGGCGATCGGTTTCGCGCGGGGCGCCGCCTTCGCACACCGGCAGGCACTGTCCGGGCTGGCCGAGCACCTGTTCGCCTGCGACCTGTTCGGGGCGCACGCCCTGGACAGCGACGCGGTCCTGGCCCTGTCGGCCGGCCGTGATCTACCCGAAGGCCTCGCGGACCCGGAGGTCCTGCGGGAGCTGCGG
>JARRQM010000155.1:0-4939 GCA_037381765.1 Kineosporiaceae bacterium | reverse complement strand
GGATGCCCATTCCGGGCCGGCGCGGGCCGGTGCGTTTCGACCGGTACGTCCGGGCCGGCCGGTCCAGGCGACCGGTCCAGGTGGTGGGTCCGGGCTGCGGGTTCGGGTGGTGGGTCCGGGCTGCGGGTTCGGGTGGTGGGTCCAGGCGGAACGTCCGGGCCGGTGGGTCCAGGCGGCGGGTCCAGGCGGCGGGTTCGGGCGGCGGGTTCGGGCAGCGGGTCCGGGCGGTGGGTCGGGGCCGTCCGTGGCGCCCGGTCTGGTTGGCTGGATAGCGGCACGGCCCGGCACGTCGTCCCCGGCTGTCGTACCGTGCTGTGTGGTTGCTGTCCGGCAATACCGCCACTTGGGTACTGTCCCGCCGAACCGTTGCGGTGTTGCTATCCCGCCGTGTTGCTATCCCGTCCCTACTATCCCGCCGTGTTGCTATCCCGCCGTGTTGTTGCACCCCGACCTGGAACGTGATGTCCACCCCCGATCCCGAGCTGCTCGCCCGCGTCGACGCCGAGATGTCCCGGCAACACACCTGGGGAGGCCAGCCCGGTCTCGCCTACGGGGTGCTCGCTGACGGGCATCTGATCCATGCGGGGGGCTGCGGGGAACGGCGGGTCGGCGGCGGCGAGGTACCGGAGGCGGACACCGTCTTCCGGATCGCGTCGATGACGAAGAGTTTCACCGCCGCCCTGGTCCTGCTGCTCCGGGACGAGGGCGTGCTCGGCCTCGACGACCCGGTGGCCCGGTACCTGCCGGAAGCCACCGGCCTGCGCGGGCCGACCTCGGACTCCCCCGAACCGACCATCCGGATGCTGCTCACCATGAGCGGCGGGCTCCCCACCGACGACCCGTGGGGCGACCGCCAGCAGGACCTGCCCGCCCCGGACTTCTCGGCGCTGCTGCGCGACGGGCTCAGTTTCGCCTGGGCCCCAGGGACCGCCTTCGAGTACTCCAACCTCGGCTACGCCGTGCTCGGCCGGCTCATCGAGGAGGTCACCGGGCTGAGCTACCGCAAGTCCCTCACCGAACGCCTGCTCCGGCCGCTCGGGCTGGACGGGATCGGCTTCGAGGCCGGGGAGGTCGCCCCGGCCCTGCTGGCGACCGGGCACCGGGCCGGCGCCACCGGCTGGGAGCCGGTCACCCCGCTCGGGTACGGCGCGTTCAGCGCGATGGGCGGACTGTTCGCCTCGGTCCGGGAGGTCACCGCCTGGATGGCCGGGTTCACCGACGCCTTCCCGCCACGGGACGCCCCGGAAGGCCCGCATCCGCTGCGCCGGGCGAGCCGCCGGGAACTTCAACAGCCGCACCGGATGATCGGTGCCGGACTGGACTGGCCGTCCCTGGACGCGACCCCGCGGGCCCGGGCCACCGGATACGGCTTCGGCCTGATCTGCGAACGGGATGAGCGGCACGGAACGGTGATCGGGCACAGCGGCGGCTACCCGGGGTTCGGTTCGCACATGCGCTGGCACCCGCGGACCGGGCTCGGCGTCGTCGTCCTCGCGAACGGCACCTACGCCCCGGCCTCGCGGGCCGCCACCGCCGCCCTCGACGTGCTCCTGGACGCGCCGACGGGGCGGGAACACCGACGGGAACACCGACGGGAACACGGGCAGAAACACCGGCAGGAACACGGACGGGAACAACACCGGCGGGAACACGGACAGGTCCGCGGCCTCGGGACGGAACCGGTGCAGCCCGCCCCGCGCGGGGTGGTCGCCTGGCCGCAGACCCTGGCCGCCCGGGCCGAGGTGGACCGGCTGCTGCGGGACTGGGACGACACCGCCGCCCGGCACCTGTTCGCCGACAACGTCGACGCCGACGAACCGCTCGCGCAACGCCGGGACCGGGTCCAGGCGATCGCCGAGACGCTCGGTCCGCTCACTCCGGACGAGAACCAGCCGGTACAGCACCGTTCCCCCGCGCACGCCCGGTGGTGGTTGGCCGGCCCGGGCGGCCGGGTCCGGGTGGAGATCCTGCTCACCCCGCAGCGTCCGCCGCGGGTCCAGACCCTGACCCTCACCCCGGTCCCGCATCCCCCGCCGACGGTCCGGCGGGCCGCCGACACGGTCGTCGCCGCATTCGACGCCGACCCGCCGGGGTGGCCGGACAGCCTGCCGACCACGGTGGACCTGGACCGGGCCGCCCTCACCCGGCTGCTCCGGATCGCCGCAGCCCGGGCCGGGAGCTGCACCCTCGGCGAGACGGTCAGCGGTGACGGGGCCGGTTGGGCGGGGTTCCGGCTGCATGGGGAGCGGGCGTCACTGACTCTCACCCTCGGTCTGGCCCCGGGGGACGGGGCCGTACACCTGTTCACCTTGACCGCCGAGGGCTGACCGGGAGACGCGGGCCAGTACCTCCGGCGAGGCCGTCGCCGGGTGACCGTCGGACGAAGTCGTCGCCGGGTAGCCGTCAAGCGAGGTCGTCACCGAGGTACTCGGCGAGCCACTCGGCGAAGTCGGCTCCGATCTCGTCCTGCGCCCCGGCGAGCAAGGAACTGTCCGTCACCGGGGCCACCCCGAGCACCTCGTGCAACCAGATCAGGTACCGGTGGTGGCCGACACTGTGCTCGCGGCCGTCCTCCGCGCCGTCCTCCTCCTGCCAGAAGAAGGCCTCTTCCCATTCGACGGTGATCTCGATGTCGAGGGTGAGGAGTTGGAGTAGCTCCCGCAGCTCACGGGCGACGACGTGGGCGCCGCCCTCATCGCCGAAAACGACCACCGGGGCGGTCGCGAGATCGCTGCCCTCCTCCGGCTGCCACAGGGCGTAGAACGAACCGCTGCCGTTGGCCTGGGCGAACGGGGTGAGCCGGGCGAGGAATCCGGGATCGGCGGACCAGCCGGCGCGTAGCCCGGTGTCGTCACCGAAGTCGAGGAGGAGCCCGAACCCCTCGGCGTATTTCTCGAACCCGACCTTGTCCTCGAACTCCTTGAGCAGGTTGAGGTCCGCCAGCGGGGAGTACGACCAGCTCATTCTGCCCCCTATCTTCGAGACCGGCTCCGTCAACCGGCACGCTGGCGGACTGTAGCGGTCGGGAACGGGTCGACGGCAGGGCCGGGGAACCCGGTGGCGCTCAAGTGCGGCCGGAGGGGGCCTGGCGGCGAGCCGGGACGGCCGGGGGAACGCGCAGCAGAAGGCAGTCAGCGGCGGGAAACGGTCAGCGGTCCACCGGGAAGCGGGCCCACACGGTCTGCCCACCGGGCGGGTCCTCACACACCCCCCATTCCTGGGACAGCCGGTCGACGATCCGCAGGCCCCGGCCGGATTCGGAGAGGGCGGGACCGTCCAGAGGACGCACCGGCTGGCGGGACCCCCCGTCGGTGACCTGGACGACGACCTCGTCCTCCCCGATCCGCCAACTGAGCAGGAACCCGTTGCCGAGCGGGCGGGCATGCCGGACCGCGTTGCCGAGCAGTTCGGAGACGACCATCTCGATGTCGTCGAGCAGCGGACGGGTGAGGCCCGCCTGCTCCAGTTCGGCGCGGACCCGGCGCCGCCCGAGGGCTACTGCCTCGGGGGCGTGCGGGAGCCGGACGAGACGTGTCAGGGCCCCGGTCGCCCCGGCGGGGGTGGCGCGGAGGTACATCGCGCACCTCCCTCCACCAGCGCGGCCAGCGCGACGCATGTACCGGGGTGTTACCCCGACCGAGGCGGACCGAAACCCCCGGAGCCACACGTAATGTAATCTCAACAATCCGCTGAGTAATCATACCGTTCGTCTGTGTCACCTGTTCCCGCCGGCGAGGTTCCTCCGACCAGCCCCTTCCGGCCCGATCAGGTTCCCCCCGGCCGGGTTCCTTCCGCCAGGTTCCCTACCGCTCCGGCCGTTCCCGTGGGCCCGCTCCGGCCGTTCCCGTAGGCCCGCTCCGGCCGTTCCCGTAGGCCCGCTCCGGCCGTTCCCGTAGGCCCGCTCCGGGCCGTCCGTCGGCCCCATCAGGCTGGCCCCGTCGGCCCCATCAGGCCGGGCCCCGTCGGCCAAGCCGTGTCGACCAGACCCCGGACCCGCTCCGGACGGTTAGTGATGATCGCCGCCACCCCGCTGTCGAGACACCGTCGTACGTCGGCATCGTCGTCCACGGTCCACACGTGGACCTGCCCGCCCCGGCGGCGCACCCGAGTGGGCAGGTCCGGGTCGAGTCGCAGCAGGTCGACGCTGATCCCCGCGGCCATCACCCCCCGGGGCAGCGAACCGTCCTGGAACGGCGGGTACAGCCGCCTCATCAGGAACACCTGGGGTAGTCGGGGGGCAAGCATCCGCAGCCGGCGCAGGGCGAGTACGGAGAAGCTCATCACCCGCACCGGACTCCCGCGACCCGGGCCCGGATGCGCCCAACCGAACTCGTCGAGCACCTCGACCAGTCCCCGCTCGACGAGCCCCCCGTACCGGGTCGGGTGCTTCGTCTCGATGGCGAGTTCGACCGGACGGTCCGCCTCGGCGACCAGCGAGAGCAGCTGGCGCAAGGTGAGCAGCCCGGAACGCCCGGCCGGACCACCTTCACCCTCGACCGGATCCTGTCCCGCCCCGGCCGGTTCGCCCTCCGCCCCACCGCCCTTCCACGACCCCCAGTCCAGGGCCCGCAAGTGGTCCAGGTCGAGGGTGGACACCAGACCCGACCCGTCCGAGGTGCGGTCCACCCGGCGGTCGTGCAGGCAGACGAGGTGCCCGTCGCCGCTGAGCCGGACGTCACATTCCAGGGCGTCCGCCCCGACCTCGATGGCGTGCCGGTAGGCGGCGAGGGTGTGTTCCGGTTCGAGGTCACTGGCCCCACGATGGGCGACCACCTGAGGACGGCGGCCCGCCGGGGACCGCGGCGGCCCGGCCGGTTGCCGGTTCACGAGGTCCTCACGGGGCGATCGTCGCACAGCGGGCCGGCCCCCGGCCGCGGTCAACGGTCACCCCGGAGAGTGGTCGTTTTCCGTTCGCCGTCCGTTCGCCGCCGGGCACCGC
>JARRQM010000154.1:6906-7768 GCA_037381765.1 Kineosporiaceae bacterium | reverse complement strand
CTGGGCCAGTACCGCGGTGCGGGCCGGTCAGAGCGCCCGCAGTTTGCTCGTGGGCCCCGTGATGGGTGGGGTCGGGGCGATCGCGGGCACCGCAATGGGTGTGCCCACGATGTATCTCCTCACGCTGGTCTACGGCGTCGGGGCCAGCGGCCACGCCGTGGTGGCGGCGCATTGGCTGTGGCGCCGGGCACTCCACGTCGAGGAAGACGCCCCCGGTGCCGTTCTGCGGGTCGAGGCGAGGGAGTCTTCGTGAACGGACCGGCCGGGCTCGGCCCGCCCGAGACGCTCGCACCGCGGTCCCGGTCTGCGGCGGTCGAACTGATCGTCGTCGCTGACGGGGCTGCGGTCGATTCCCCGGGTGGGGTGCAATTGAAGGTGAAACGCATCCTGCAGGTCTCGGCTGCCGCCGGGCCGAAGGTCCGGGCCGTGCCGGCGGAGCGGATCCCTGACCATCTGGGGGGCGGGAACGACCGGGTGGTCTTCCTGCAGTCCGAGGGTGGGCGTGATCGGACCGTCCTGGATCTCATCGACCGGTGTCTGGCTGTCGGTGCCCGGGTGGTGGAGCTCAACATCTTCGCCCTGGGCATCAGTGATCGTCCGGATCACCCACGCTACGTTCCGGCGTTCCTGAGCAGGGACGGTTTCCACCGTCACGTCCTACGGTGCGCGGCCGAGGGACGGCGGCCACGGCGCTCGGCACTCATCCTTCCCAACCCGTTGCTGCACCCGGTGCGCCGGCGAGCGCCGAGGGAACCTGATGGTGAGCTCCGGATACTGCGCATCGGCCGACCCGATCCGGTGAAGTGGACATCCTTCGAGGTCGACCTCGCGAAACGGCTGTCTGCGGCACATCGCGAACTGC
>JARRQM010000154.1:0-6851 GCA_037381765.1 Kineosporiaceae bacterium | reverse complement strand
CCACCCAACCTTCGGGTGGAGTTCTGGGACTACGCCGCCGACGTGAGCGACCTGTACTCCTGGAGCGACCTGTACCTGCACCACAGCCGGATCGGCGAAACCTACGGCAACACGCTTCTCGAAGCCGCCCTCAGCGGGGTGCCCGTGGCCTGCGCCCTCGATCCGTCGTGGGACTGTGCCCCGCTGGAGTTCCTGGGCGAGGGGAATGTCCTGGCCACTCCTGCGGCTCTGCTACGCAAGCCGGAGACCGTCCTCGACCTGGTCGGAGCCGATCCGGTGTGCCCGCGCCGGGACCTCGGAGCAGACATCTTCGTCGAGCGCGTCCTGTCCGCCGCCGCCGACCCGGGACGGTTGACGTCGGCACCGAGTCTGGCGGAGGCGCTGAGGTACCTGGCGGACACGGCGCAACGGCTCGACGGGAGGCGCAGGTCCGCGCTTCCCTCGGCGGGACGGCAGGCGCTGCGCGCCGCGACGAGAAGGGTGCGCGGAGGGTGACGGCACCGGGCGTGACCGCCGTGATCAAGGCGAAGAACGAGGAGACCAACATCGTCGAGGCGATCCGCTCGGCCCGACTCCTGGCCGACGAGGTGATCGTCGTCGACGACAACAGTGAGGACCGGACCGGCGCGTTGGCCCGGGCCGAGGGAGCCCGGGTGATCGCCGCAACCAGCGTCGACGGGCGGATCGATGAACTCGACAAGATCGGTTTCGCCGCCGCGTCGGGACATTGGATCCTGCGCCTCGACGCGGATGAGCGGCTCACCGAGGACCTGGGGAGTGCGCTGCGCAGAGCCGCCGAGGAGGGTTCCTGCGACGCGGTGGCCTTTCCCCGACGGAACATGATGTTCGGGGACTGGCCGCGGCACGGCGGATGGTTCGCCTCCGACCAGGTGCGGTTCTTCCGCCGGTCGGCCTACGACCCGTCCTGGTCCGCGGAGGTGCATTCGCAGGTCCCGGTCAACGGCATCACCCTTCGGCTTCCCACCGACCCGAGGTACGCGAGCATCCACCTCGACTACGACTCGGTCACCCAGTTCTCCGAACGCACCCTCTGGCGCTACGCCGCCGTGGAGGCAGCGGACCGTTATCGCAAGGGAATTCGGTTCTCGGCCCACAACGCCGTGCTCCGACCGCTGCGGATGTTCTTCGGCCGGTTCGTGGTCCGCCGCGGGGTGCTCGACGGTCGACGCGGGCTCGTCCTGGCCCTTCTCCTCGGCTCCTACGAGGCTGTTATCCAGTGCCAGCTGTGGGACCTGGAGCGGCAGGACACCGGGTCACGAGTTCACCAGGACTGACCGGTGCTCCTGGGGCAACGGCCGAGCTGCGCCGCGCCACCGCCGCTGCACGGGCCGTTCAAGACCGTAGAAACTGACCTCGGCGAGGGTGAACGTCGCGAGCAACCACACCGACCCGGTCTTCCAGACCGGGGTACCAGCAGCGAAGAGATCCTGGGTCAGGTGGTAGGCGGGGATGTTCCACAGGTACAGCCCGTAGGAGATGCGGCCGACGTGGGTCACCGGCTCCCAGGCCAGGCTGCGGGGAATGCTGCCGTCCGGTCGGGACAGGACGGCCAGGACGAGGCCGGCCGAGGCGAACTCGACCACGGGGATCCACAGGGCATAAGCCGGACGCGTACCCAGGCGGGCAAACATGTAGCTGGCGAGAATCGCCGCGACCGATCCCCCGGCGAGCAGTCCGGCCCAGCGATCCGACATCCTCACCGGCCGTGCCGCTAGGAACAGGGCCAGGAGCGCGCCGAGCAACAACCCGCTCATCCTCGTGTCGACCCCGGCATAGATCCGCGCGGACCTGTCCGGGTCACCGAGCGGGAGAAACACCCGCAGCGCTTCCGAAACCAACAGCAGCACAGCGAGCGCGACCGCGATCCGGCGCAGCGCTCCGCGGCGGGCAGCAGCGATCAGCACGGCGGGCCACAGGAAGTAGAACTGCTCCTCCAGGGACAACGTCCACGACCAGGTGAAGTCGGAGAACTCCAGGGACGGGACGTAAGCGTGGACGAGATTGCCGGAGTACAGGGCCGAGGCGAGCACCCCGGTCAGCACCTCACCCGAGGACGTCCCGGTGATCAGAAGGAAGCCGGAGTAGACGAGGAGAACGACGAACAGCGCAGGCAGCAGCCGCACACCACGGCGTAGGTAGAAACGGCGGAAATCGACGGCACCATCCTGACGGTGTTCCTCGAGTAGGAGTGTGGTGATCAGGTAGCCGGACAGGACGAAGAACACGGAGACCCCGAGGTGCCCGCCGGGAAGGGCACCGTTCGCATGGATCCCGAACCCCCCGCCGATCGCCACCGCCCGGATCCCGTCCAGGGAAGGGATCCGAGCGACACCGGCTGTCATGTGGTCTCCCTCGGTCAGGTACCGCGATTTCTGGGTCACACGGATGGGGCCGACACGGTCACCGGCCGGAACCCCAGGCGTTGCGCGTCGGGAGCCCGGCAGGGTGAGAACGACCTCGGACGACTTCGGGACCGTTTGCGCACCGCGCCCATGAACACCACCACAGGCAGCAGAAGACAGAACGCAAAGAGGTGGTCCCCGCCACGAGAGTGGGCAGCACCCCCGGAACAAAGATACGCTACGCAACACGTCAACTACGCTGAATGACATCCGTCGGGGAAGGGAGTCACGTGTCCGACAGTCAGGTACACGCCTTCTACGAGGACGTCTACGCCCCGGACTACCAGGCCGAACCGGCGCGGTTCGACAGTTACGAACGGAACTGGGTGCTGCCGAAGATTTACGGGCCCGGAGCCGGGCACCGCGCCCTCGATGTCGGCGCCGGTAACGGGGTGGTCTCCGGCTTCTTGCACGACCTGGGGTACCGGGTGTCCGCCCTGGAGTGGACGTCCTCCGGTGTCGCGGCACTTCGGGACCAGAACATCGACGCCGTCCAGCACGACCTCACCCAGCCCCCGTACCCCTACCCGGACAACACCTTCGATGAGGTGTTCTGGGGGGACAACATCGAGCACCTCTTTCTCCCCATGCCCGTGGCCCGGGAACTGCTCCGGATCACCAGACCGGGGGGAAGGATCGTCGTGTCCACGCCCAACCACGGCTGGCTCATCAACCGTCTCTACTTCTTGCTGCACGGAGCCCCCCGGATGACCGAAGGGCACGTCCTGCCCGTGTGGGAGTGGCAGCACATCCGGTACTTCAACGCCCGTTCCTTGCGGGAGTTCCTCAACGAGGCAGGCTTCACAACGGGATGGAAGATCCGGGGAGCGGCCCGGAAGACCCCGTTCCGACAGTTGAGCCCCTTTCTTCCCGAGCTGATGTCGTCCGTCCTGGTCGTCGAGGGCCGCAAACCCGCCGAGGAGTAGAGCACCTCCCGATGACGGAGGTGCCGGCGTCCGACGCAGCACTCCGTTCCGAACCGACACCCCCCCGTGGTCGCCTACCCTAAGCTCTGAGACGACAACGATCAGTGATGGCTTCACTCTCCGGTGGTACCGAAGCCCCGGGAGCCACCAGCAGGGCGACCAGGAGCGGTGCGAGTCGTGGGTAGCACGTGGGCGCGGGTGACGATCATCCAGCCGTCCATGCACCAGTACCGCGTCGCCTTCTTCGAGCAGCTCACCAACGCCCTCGCCGAGGAGGGCGTTGACCTCCAGGTCCGGCACGGGACCCCGTCGGCGACCATGCGGGCCCGCGCCGACTCGGCCTCACCGTCCTGGGCCCGGGTCCTGCCCACCCTGTCGCTGTCCGTGGCCGGTCGCAGGATCACCCACCACCGGCTGGGTCCGACGGCAGAACTGGGCGACCTCGTGATCGCCGAGCAGGCGATCCGCAATCTGGAGACCTACCTGCTTCTGCGGGGGGCCGATCGTGGCGGTCCTCCGGTGGCCTTCTGGGGGCACGGCACCACCATGACCAAACCGCATTCCTCCTTGGAACGGCGGCTCAAGGCGTGGATGACCTCGCGAGCGCATTGGGTGTTCACCTACACCGAGGGAGGCGCCCGGCAACTGACCGAACTGGGGTACCCCGCCCAGCGGCTCACCGTGGTGCACAACACGGTGGACACCGACTCCCTCGTCGCCAATCTGGCCCAACTGGACCCCGGCGAAGTGGAGTCATTCCGCACCGCACACGGACTCCTGCCGGGACGCACCGCCCTCTTCCTCGGCGGACTCGACGACTCCAAGCGGCTGGAGTTCCTCGCCGCCGCCTGTCGCCGCGTGTACGCGGCACTGCCGGACTTCCGGCTGGTCGTCGCGGGGGCGGGAACCAGGCAGGACTACCTCCGCTCGCTGAGCGCCGAAGGATGGCTGGTCCACCTCGGCCCGGTCTTCGCCGACCGGCGGGCCATCCTCGGAGCAGTCAGCGACATCATGCTCATGCCCGGCAGGGTCGGGCTGAGCATCATCGACGCCTTCGCACTGGGGCTGCCGCTACTCACGACCGACTGGCCGTTCCACGCCCCGGAACTGGAATACCTCGATGACGGGGTGACCGGTGCGATCACCCCGAACAGTGTTGAGGCCTTCGCCACCAGCACGATCGCCCATCTGCTCGACCGCCCACGACTGACCCGGATGCAGGCAGCCTGCCGTGCGTCCGTCGCCACCCACCGACTCGACCGGATGGTGGACAGCTTCCGCGACGGCGTGCTCGCCGCCCTCGCCGCACCCCGGACCACTCCCGGTACCCACCGCGCCGTCGCCGCCCGGGGCCAGGACCACAGTCGGGTGCGCCACTGCAACACGCAATCAACATAACTTGCTGCATCTGCTCAACTACCTGTAGTAACGTCCTGGCGTGATCCGTTCGGCGGCAGCCCAGCTGGCCCGATGGCTGCGATGCGGTGAGCCCAGCCCTGTGGGGCCGAACGTGCTCCTCGGCCCCTCGACGGTGAGATCGGCGACGGCGTGCTGATCGCCAACGGGGTAGCCATCGTCGGTCGCTCCGATCACGCCCTCGACGAACCCGGAGTTCCCATCCGGCACGCCCGATGGGTCGGGGACGACCCGGAGACCCTCAGCCGCCCGGTGGCGATCGGCTCCGACGTCTGGATCGGGTTCGGTGCGATCGTGCTGTCCGGTGTCCGACTCGGGGACAGCAGCGTCGTCGGGGCTGGGGCCGTGGTCACCCGCGATGTCGCGCAGAACACCGTCGTGGCCGGCAACCCCGCGGTTCCGGTGCGCACACGCTTCCCCACGGAGGCATTCGAGGAACACTGGCGCCGGCTCACGGAACGCGGGATCCGGCGGCACCCCACCCCTGCGGCACCGCCTCTCGCCAGCTGACACCTGGAGCATCCCGTGCCGCTTCCCCGGATCTTCTACGTCCCGAACGAGGACGGCGACTTCCGGCAGACCGGAATCCGCCGCCCGCTGGCGGATCTCCAGGCCGCCGGGCTCATCGGTGACGTCGACGTTCACAGCCTGCAATGGCGGATCCGGAACGGCGGGGATCCGGAGTCCCACCGGCAGGAACTTCTCCGTCGGGTCCGCGACTTCCGACCGGACGTACTGCTCCTGCAGCACGTCGGCGCCACCGGACTCAGCCGGGCGCACTGCACCCGCCTGCGCGCGGCCGTCGACGGCACGGTGGTCTACCACGAGGCGGACCCCTACGGGCGCTTCCGCCACCGCCTGCCCGCCGCCGCGCGGGAAGTGGGCAGGGTCGCCGATGTCGTCTTCACCGTGGGCAGCGGGCGATTTCGGGAGAACTTCCTGCGCGCCGGCGCCCGGGACGTACGTTATGCCCATCACTGTTTCGACCCGGAGCGTTTTCCCCGAAGGCGTTCCGACGGCAGCGAACGTCGCTACGACGTGGTCGTGGTGGCGCACCGGAACTCACCACGGATCCCCCTGCACGGTCTGCCCGACTGGAAGAACCGGATCAGGTTCGTCACCCTGCTGCAGGAACGCTTCGCCGGCCGCCTCGGTATCTACGGGCGCGGCTGGGAGGGCGAGGGCGCCCTCGGCCCGATCGACTTCTCCCGGCAGGACGAAGCGATCCGCTCGGGGTGGGTGAGCGCCAACTGGGACCACTACGCGAGTGAGCCGGACTACTTCTCCAACCGGCTGCCGATCTCGCTGGCAGCCGGGAGCATCCATGCCACCACCCGGCACGTCGGGTACGACGCTCTCTTCGACGAACGCTACCGGGACCGCGTCCTGCACGAGCCCACGCAGGAACGTCTGCTGGACGCGATCGACGACCTGCTCGCCCGGACCGGACCCGAGGAACGGCTGCACCTGATCCGCGACGGTCAGGAGCTCGCGTACGGCCGGTTCCGCCAGGACGACCAACTCGTTCGGTTCCTCAACGCGGACCGTATCCGGGTCGACCCCGGAGCCGCCCGACGCGCCTGGAACGTCGACCGGCGACTGGTCGACCTCCTGTGATGCGTCCGCACACAACCCTCCGGCGGGAGTCGGAGGGTTCCGGACCTGAGGACCGCGCCCGGCAACGCGTCCCCGCCCTCGACGGGCTGCGCGGCTTCGCCGGCGTCGCCGTCGTGCTCTCGCACCTGCGGTACCCGGTCACGGCCGGAGGGTGGCTCGGTGTGGACGTGTTCTTCGTCCTATCCGGATACCTCATCACCGGCCTGCTCCTGGCCGAGCGGGAACGCACCGGACGGATCCGCCTCGGCGCCTTTTACGCCCGACGGGCGGCCCGGCTGTACCCCGCGCTGCTCCTGGCGATCGCGCTGCACCTGACACTGGCCCTGCCCGTGCACGACCCCGGGCAGGTGCTGTTCGCCGCGGGGCTGGCCGTCACGTACACCAGCGACCTGATCCGCGGCGTGCCGATGTGGTTCGTCGGTCACACCTGGTCGTTGGGCATCGAGGAGCAGTTCTACCTGCTCTGGCC
>JARRQM010000153.1:0-4964 GCA_037381765.1 Kineosporiaceae bacterium | reverse complement strand
GCCAGCCAACCGAGCACATCCTGGACGAGAACCTCGGGTACCGAGGCCCCCGAGGTCACCCCGACCGTGGAGACCCCGTCCAACCAGGCCGGATCGATCTCGGCGGCACCGTCCACCCGGTGCGCCCGGCTCGCCCCGTGCTCCAGGGCGACCTCGACCAGCCGCACCGAATTCGACGAGTTCCGGGAGCCGACGACGATGACCAGTTCCGCCCGGGCGGCGATCTCTTTCACCGCCACCTGCCGGTTCTGTGTCGCGTAGCAGATGTCGTCGCTGGGTGGGTCCTGCAGCTGCGGGAACCGTTCCCGGAGCAGCGCCACCGTCTGCTGCGTCTCATCCACCGACAGGGTCGTCTGGGACAGCCACACCACCCGGGACGGATCGCGCACGGTCACCCGGGCCACCTGATCGGGCCCGTTCACCACCTGGATGTGCGCCGGGGCCTCCCCCGCCGTGCCCTCGACCTCCTCATGACCGGCATGGCCGATGAGCAGGATGTCGAAGTCGGCCTCGGCGAACCGCACCGCCTCCTTGTGCACCTTGGTGACCAGCGGGCAGGTCGCGTCAATCGTGCGCAGCCCCCGGGCGGTGGCCTGGGCGCGGACCTGCGGGGCGACCCCGTGCGCGGAGAAGATCACCAGACCCCCCTCGGGGACCTGGTCGGTCTCGTCGACGAACACCGCACCCTGCGCCTGCAGGGTCTGCACGACGTGCTTGTTGTGCACGATCTCCTTGCGCACATAGATCGGCGGCCCGTACAGCTGGAGGGCCCGGTGCACCGTCTCGACGGCCCGGTCCACCCCGGCGCAGTACCCGCGCGGGGCGGCCAACAGGACCCGCCCCCGATCCTGATCCGGTCGGGACGGGGCGGTCTCGGAACTCACCGGGCTATCGTAGGCGGCCCCGGACCAGCCCGCCCCCTACGGCCCGCCCCCTACGGTCGTGGCCCTGCGGGGACGAAACATGCAGGCAAACCCACCGACCAAGCAGGCAAGCCCACCGACCAACAGGGAACATCCGGGGCCATGCCACAGTGACCCCATGGCGCTGTGGAAGAAACCCGAACCCGTCGACGGCCCGGGGGCGGACGTCGACGGAAGCGACCCGGACCCCCGGGACGCCCCCCTTCCCGTCGTCCTCGCCGAGACGGTGGCCCGGCATCTCACCGGGGCGACCGTCGACGGAACCACGGTCACCCTCGGCGACACGGGGGTCCTCATCAGCTGCGACACCGGTGAACCCGCCGCTCTGGGCGGTCTGCTCGCGGTCCCGCTCTACCTGACCGTGTACGGCGGGCCGTTCGGGGACGAGCCGTCCTTCACCTCCATCTCGGGATACCACGACACGCCCGCGGGTGCGGTCGTCGAGGGGGGCTGCGTGTGGACGCGCACCCTGCTCGACCTGCTCGCCGAGGCCGGAGCCCTCGCCCAAGAAGTCTCCCCGGACCAGAACATGACCACCCGGGCCGCCCGGATCGGCGGACGACTGTACCGGGTGCATTCCTCCACGATCGACCGGGTGATCTCCTTCGACGACGGGGATTCCGCGAAACGGATCCGGGACGCCCGCCGCCGGGTCGGGGGGGACCGCACCCTCACCACCGCCGTCCTCAACACGGACACCCTGCCGGTCCACGCCAGCGACACGGCCCTACTGCTGAGCGCGTTCGGCATGTTCATCACCGACGTGGTGACCCCGGAGGTGAAGGTGCACGGCGGGGACTGGCCACCGTCCTGGACAGCGATCAGTGAGATCGGACCGGAGCCCCCCGGTGCCGCCACCTTGCTGCGTGAACTCGCGGTCGCCGTCCCCGTCGAACCGGCCCGGTGGGAACGCGACGCCCTGACCGCCACCCTGGAGCTGATCGGCGACCACCGCACGGAAACCCACCAGGCCGCCGGTTGGCGGGGGTGGTGGCGACATGAGGGGAAGCTCCGGACCCCGCTCACCGATACCGAGTTGCGGTCCACGGGACTGGACCCGGCCCGCCTGCCCGCGGACTACCACCACTTCATCACCGAGGTCGGTTGGGGGGCGGGACCGGGGTACGGCCTCGTCCGGCCCGTCCCGCACGGCGACGGGATTCTGCTGGCCCACGGTGGCGACGGGATCTGGTGGCTCCTCACCTCCGACGGGGTCTGGGTCGACGCCGCCGGTTCGGACGGGACGATCACCCGCACCCACGAGACGTTCTCCGCCTGGTACGCCAGCTGGCTGGACAACGCCGTCGCGGGAGGGCGGCCCTGGTTGCACTGGGACCACAGCGCCTGTGCCGGGATCTCAGTTCTGTCCCAGATCCTGGATCAGGAGAGCGCCGAGGGCCGCAACACCCGGTCCCTCGCCGGGCGGCTGGCACCGGGCAGCGTCACCCTCCGGTCCGGTGGCGGGCTCATCCCCGAGGGCGAGCCGATCGACCCCTGTCACGGCTGCCTCACCGTCTACGCCGACTTCGGTCTCGGCGACGAGGTCTTCGCCTACACCGACAGCGCTTGACACCCGCCCCTGAACCGGGGGCGACGCGGTGTCGGGCCCGGCGGCTAGCGTGGGCACATGGTCGACGATCCGCCCCGGGAACACCCCGCCACAGCCGGGCAGACCACCGCCGAGCGTCCGTGGCCGGTGCGGTTGCTCACCGCGAGACTCACCGAGTACGTCGCCCGGGCCCCGGCGTTGTGGGTGGAGGGCCAGGTGGTGCAGTTGACCCGCCGCCCGGGCCAGTTCCTCGGCTACCTCACCCTGCGGGACACCGACGTCGACATGTCCTTCCAGGTCACCGTGCACGCCCGGGTGCTCGACGCACTCGCCTCGCCGCTCAACGACGGAGCGCATGTCGTCGTACATGCCCGGCCGCAGCTGTACCCGAGACGGGGTTCGCTCAGCCTCTCCGCGGATGAGATCCGCCCGGTCGGTGTCGGCGAGCTACTCGCCCGGCTGGAACATCTGCGCCGGGTCCTCGCCGCCGAGGGAATGTTCGACCCCGGCCGCAAGCAGCCACTGCCGTTCCTGCCCCGAACGGTCGGCCTGATCTGCGGCCGGGCCAGCGCCGCGGAACGCGACGTGGTCGAGAACGCCCGGCGCCGCTGGCCCGCGGTACGTTTCGAGATCCGGACGGTCGCGGTGCAGGGCCCCCGGGCCGTCCCCGACGTCGTCGCGGCGCTCCGGGAACTCGACGCCGCCCCCGAGGTCGATGTCATCGTCGTCACCCGCGGCGGGGGATCCCTGGAGGACCTTCTGCCGTTCAGCAACGAGACCCTGGTCCGGGCCGCGGCCAGCTGCCGGACCCCGCTGGTCAGCGCGATCGGCCACGAAGTGGACACCCCGCTACTCGACCTCGTCGCCGACCTGCGCGCCTCCACCCCCACCGATGCGGCGAAACGGATCGTCCCCGACGTCGCCGAGGAACTAGCCGGGCTGGCCCAGGCACGGCAGCGGGCCACCAGCGCGGTCCGTCGTCGCGTCGACGGCGAGATCGGGGGTCTCGCCGCGCTGCGGGCCCGACCGGCGCTCGCCGACCCGCACCGGATGCTCACCGCCCGCGCCGAACAGGTCACCGAGGCCACCGCCCGGGCCCGGCGCACCCTGATCGGCCGCCTCGACCGGGCCGGCGACGACCTCGGTCACCTCCGCGAGCGGGTCCGCGCCCTCTCCCCCGCGGCGACCCTGGCCCGCGGCTACGCCGTCGTGCAGGTCGGGTCCGGGGAGGTGCTCCGCGCCCCGGACGCCGCCCCCGAGGGAACCGCCCTGCGGCTGCGGCTGTCCGGGGGGGACCTCGCCGCCACCTCCGCCGGCCCGTGGACATCCGCCGACGGCACCCGATCCGGCGCCGACGGCGCCCCCGGTGCCGGTACCAGAAGCACCTCCCGGTCCGGTACTGGCGGCAGCCCGGCCCGGGGTTCGACGCCGGAACCCGGTCGGATTTCTCCCCGGGCCGCCTCCGGCCGGACCCGCGACACGACCCGACGCACCCGAAAGGCGACCTCATGACCCCCGCAGCAGATCCGGGTCCCGCACCGGGCCACACCGAGGACGGAGCCGGGGACGCTCCCGGCGGCACCCGCACGGACGGGGATTCCCCGCTGACCGACGACGACCCCGCCGGGCTCAGCTACGAGCAAGCCCGGGACGCCCTCGTGGAGATCGTCCGCCGCCTTGAATCCGGCGGCGATTCCCTGGAGGAGTCACTGCGGCTGTGGGAGCGCGGCGAAGCCTTGGCCGCCCGATGCGAGCAGTGGCTCGACGGCGCCCGGGAACGGATGGACGCCCTGCTCCGGACCCGTGAACAGGACGGGCCGGAGGACGCCGGGAGCTGAACGCACCAACGACGTTCCCTGCCCCGGCAGACTTCCCCTCCGGTGGGCACGTTCAGGCAGCGGCAGGCTCACCCGCCGGCGGGCTCGCCGCCACACGGGTTCACTGCCACGCGGGCTCGCCGCCACGCGGGCTCGCCGTCACGCGGGCTCAGCCTCCGGCGGGCAGGTTCAGGGCGGCGATCAGGATCTCCAGTTCGGCAGTCCCGGAATGCCCGGTGACGATCGTCACGACCGTCGCCCCGCGCAGGACGTAGCTGGTCAGGCCCCGGTCCTCGCGGTTGCGCAGCAGCCAGGCATTCCCGTCGACCGGCACCGTCACGGTCTCCGGACCGGAAACCACCTGCGTGTTCTCCCACAGCGGCGGCGGGTCGACCGCCTGCACGTAGCCGAGGAACGTCCCGTCCGGGGCGATGTAGACGACGTGCCAGGTCGGGGTATCCCCGGAGTCCTGTTTCACCTGGGCCTGGACCGGGACCCAGCCTTCCGGCAGCCCCTGTGGCACGGCCGGGACGAACCCGAGACGCGACCGGGCCGCCTGTGCCGCGGCCGGAACGTCGACGGCGGTCTGGTGGACCGCATTCGGCCGGGGGACCAGGAGCAGCATGCCGATCACGATGACCACGACGGCGAAGGTCCGGCCGAGTAGCCCCGGCG
>JARRQM010000152.1:0-5636 GCA_037381765.1 Kineosporiaceae bacterium | reverse complement strand
CCCTCCCCGCGCTGCCGGTCACGCAACCGCACGCTCCGGCACGCTGCATATCCGGGACCGTCGAGGTCCACGGCAACCAGGTTCCGGCCCGGGTCCAGGGGATCCCCGACGGCGAGGTCAAGGGGACGGTCCGCGGCCGGGATGCCCGCACGTACCGGCATCCCCGCCTCCTCCAGCCTCCGGCGCAAGTCGGCGACGAGGGCGTCGGAAGCCGCCCCCGCAACCGGGCGTCCGACGCCCCCGGCGACCCCCGCGCTCCCGGTGGCCCCCCCGCCCTCGGCAGTCCCGGAGCCCGTGGCGTTCCCTGCGACTCCCGAGCCCTCGGCTCCCCCTGCGGTCCCGGAAGGAGCCGCGAACCCCACGACGGTCCCGACCGTCCCGCCGGCTCGGGCACTCTGCTCGTCCCCGATGCCGCCGGCAGGTTCGGGGCTCCCGGCGGCCGCGGCGTCCATGACGTCCCCGGTGTCCCGACCGGATCTGGCATCGTCAGTGGCCCCGGAGCCGTCGATGCCCCCGGTGTCTCCCGGCCCGGGAGCGCTACCGGCCCCGGCGCCACCCGGATCCGCCGGATGGTCCGCCGCCGCCCTGGCCGCTTCCACGGTGGCGGTGTCGACGGCCGCACCGAGGACATCCCGCAGCAACCGCATCCCGTCGCTGAAATCTCCGTCCGGCTGCGGGAAAGGGCGGCACGCAGGCAGGCCCGCCCGTACCGGCCGTCGAGCACACCGAAACCACGGACCACGGACGGCGCCGGCCGTTTCGCCATCCCCACCGAGAGGATGGTGGTGTCACGTTCCAGGCCGGCGATCCGGTGTACGGGACGGACGAGGAACGGTTCGGCGACCCGCCCGGTCCAGTGCAGGCCGAGCCAGGCAGCGAGATCCCGGTCCCGGGCCGTCGCCAACCGCAGCGACTCCTCGATACGTTCGGCGTGCCGGGCTCCGAGGGTGACGACGAGCAGGGACTCCCCGGGACGTTGGCGGGCGTGTTCGGCGACGAGCCGCACGACACGGGACACCTCCGAGGCGGGGCTGATCGCGATGTCCTCCCCCGGCGGGGGCACGTCCGGGCCCGTCGTCACCCGGTACAACGCGATCGGGGGTACCGCGGCGACCCCGGGGGTGATCCGCCACCGGTCGTCGGAGGTCCCCGGGCCGTCGGGGACACCGTCCCGCCCGGAGACACCGTCCCGCCCGGGGCCGTCCCGCGGGTCGGCGCGCAGGTCGGCGAGGAGCGGGCCGAGCAGCCGCCCGTCCCGGGTCCGGTGGTCCCGGCACAACCGGTGCACCCCGACAAGGTCACCGGCGAATTCGAGCACGGAGGGACCGCCGGTGGCTGGCGGCAGCCGGCGCCGGTCCCCGGCGACGAGCAGCTGGGTGCCCCGGGCGACGGCGGCGGCCGC
Organism: Kineosporiaceae bacterium; assembly: GCA_037381765.1. Lineage (GTDB taxonomy): Bacteria > Actinomycetota > Actinomycetes > Actinomycetales > Kineosporiaceae > JARRQM01. The sequence goes on along the minus strand of JARRQM010000152.1, from coordinate 4,234 downwards.
CTCCGGCATCCCGACCTGCCCGGCGTCGTCGATGATGACGACGTCGACGGCGGGTTCGGCGACCGCTGCCGGCGGCAGCACCCGGGCCACCGTGTCCGGGCTCATCACCCACACCGGGCGCAGCGCCCCGACGAGGTCGACGGCGCGCCGGAACAGGTCGGCGGGCCACTCCGAACGGTGCCCGCGATGCACTTCTGCGCGCAACCACCGGACCTGGGCGGCTTCCCGGGAGGCGACCTCACGGGCACGATGCTGCGCCGCCTCGCGGATCGTGGTGAGGGCCCGGGCACGTAGCTCGACGTCGGTCTCCCGTAGCTGCGCGACCCATTTCCGGTGCGCGCCCGGCTGGTACCCGGCCAACCGGGGGTCAGCGCGGATCACCGATTCCAGCACCGACGTCCACCAGGACAGTTCGAGTTCGGCGCCGACCTCTTCCGGCCCGACCCGGCGTTCCTGCAGGTCGGTAACCAGGTCGGTGAGCCCGGCGGCGCCGAGCCGGTCGAGTAGCACGGTGCGCTCAGGTTGGGCGGTGATCCCGTCGGCGTCGGAGGCGAGATCCGTGAGTCGCTGCTCCAACTTGTCCAACGGCAAGGTGAGCAGGTCGGGGGTGGCGGTGCCGGCCAGGGCGGCGCGCACCGTCGCCAACGGACCGTCCAGGGCCCGAACGGCGACATCGGCGGCGGCCAGACCGGTCGGTACCTGCGGCCAGCCCCCGCCATCACTCGCGACCAGCCAACGTTCCCGCTGCTCATGCGCCTGTTTCAGGAGCTCGTGCAGGTCACGGACCGGGACACCGGGACGGACCAGGGACTGGGCGCGGCGGCGCAGCCCGCGGCGGGTCATCCGGCTCAACGGTTCCCCGGAGGCGGTACGGGTCACCGTGCCCCGCGGGGCGGTCGCGTCGATGAGGTCCCCGAGCGGCTGTTCGAATACCGCGGGGAGCATGACGTCGAGAGTGTCCCGGATCCCGAGCATGAGGTCGAGGAGCGGCCGCCAGGTGCCGACCGGTCCGGTGCCGGCCAGCCCGGCGGCCTCGGCGACCGGCACCATCGCCGCGCGGGCCGCCGGTAGGGCCTCCCGGGACCGGACGGCCGCGTCCAGTGCGGCCGAGGCCTCCTCCTCGGTATGCACCCGGGCGTCCAACCACCGGGTGTCCAAGCGGGTCAGGGTGAACGCCCCGAGGGCCGCCGCCTCCCGAAGGTCGTCGGCGAGACGGGCCCGGGTCGGGGCGTCCAGCCGGCGGGTGACTTCGGCGGGGAGTCGCACCGTCGTCCGCGGCGCGTAACTGCCGATCATCAGACCGGCGAGGGCGACCATCGCCTGGTAGGCACTGACCCCCCAGGGCTGGTGCACCTCATGTAGGGCGTCGGCCGAGTCCAGCAGACCGGCACGAGCCTCGGTGAATCGGGCGAGCAGCCCGGCGGCGCCGTCCCCGGCATCCCGTTCGACGGCCCGGCGGGCGGCCCGTTCGGCCGGGGACGTGGTGTCGCGGTCGGCACCGGTCCGGGCGGCGAGAGCGGATTCGAGGGCGCTGCCGAGCCCGGTGAGGATCCCGGCCCGGTCGGTCGCCCCGTCGTGCAGGTTGAGCACGGTGTCGCCGAGACCCGCGTCGACGAGCCGGGAGACGAAGGACTCGGCGGTGCCGCGATGCGGGGTGACGACGAGTACCTGCTTGCCCTGACCGACGAGGCCGGCGGCGGCCGCAGCGAGAGTCTGGGTGAGTCCGGTGCCAGGAGGCCCCTCGACGACGAGATCGGCGCCGCCGAGCGCGGTCACCACCGCGGCACGCTGCTCGGGATCGAGGTCGAGGACGAGCCCGGGGGGAGGCGGCGCGTCCAGGTCGACGACGTCGACGCTGTGCACCGGCGGGCCCGGGGATGAGGCAGGAGCCGGGGCGGGGGGTGCAGCAGGGGGTGCAGCGGGAGCCGGGGTGGGAACCGGTGCCGGTACGGAGGGGGACGGTGAGGCGGCAGGTGCCGACGAAGCCGTCGCGGGAGCGGGAGCTGATGGGGCCGGAGCGGGGGCGGGAGTCGAGGCTGGGCCGGCGGGGCCGAGCCCGCGGCGGAGTACCCGGTGGGTGCGCACGGCGCCGGCCCCGAGGTCGAGGTCCGCGAGTAGCTGCCCGGAGCCCGCGGTGAACGTGCCGACGAGCAGAGCGGGTTCGATCCGGAACCCGGGGACGGTGCCGCACAGTTCGGCGAGCGCGTCGAAAACTGGGGCGGGGTTGAACCCGTCCGGGCCGAAGGCCCGTTCGGCCAGGGCCAGCCCGTCGACGACGGCCCCGTGATCGGTGTGCAGCCGGTGCAGCAGCAGCGGGTTCACCACGGCGGCCGCGTCGAGGTCGAGATCGAAGTCTTCATATCCGGTGCCGTGCGGACGCAAGGTGCAGCGGCGCAGCAGGACCGGCGCGCTCAACGCCTCCTGCAGCGGCGGCCCGTTCCCGGGGCGCTGTTCGGCGGCGATCCCCCGCCAGCGGGCGAGCCCCGCAGCGAGGTAGCCGGCGTGGATCCCCCGGTCGAGGGCGAGGATCGCGGCGGCGGAGCGGATGGCCCGGACCCGGCGCCGCGCTGCGGCCAGGGCCTCAGGTTCACGGACGAGGCTGGACAGCCGGGCGGGCCGCCCCGCCATGAGCGTGGCCAGCCCCGAGGGGTGCGCGTGGGTGAGGTCGAGCGCCCCGGCGTCCACGTCACCGGCGACGAGCAAGGTGTTCGGCAACCGGACCGCAGCGAGAGTGGCCCGCCACTGGTCCAGCGGAAGCCGACGGGACGAGGGGTCCGTGACCTTCGTCCCGGAGGCAGGACTCGTCGCAGACTCCTCGGCCATTCTGCAACGCTAGCCGGTTGCGGGGTCCGGGGCCGACGCACGCTCACGGCGCGTCGCCGGACCGTGCGGGTTGCGGCCCGGACGGTCCGCCGCGACGACAGGCGGTGAGCACGCTGACCTGGCCGCTGACCACGGCACGGTCGGAGGCGCTGTTCCCACCGGCGCCGCGCCCACTACCCCGGTCGCTGCCACCGGGGACGCCGGGGCCGCCCGCCGGTGTTGCCGTCGACGTCGGCCCCGCCCAGCCCGGCGGGAGCGGTTTCAGCAGGGACGGGCGCACGGTCAGGCCCTACCGGAGGGGAAGTCGTGGGGTCCTCGTTACTCAGGGGCCGAGGTTGCCCCCACCGGGTGTCGAGGATCTGCGATAAACCTGGGGGTCCCCGGAGGATCGCCCCGGCGGGCGTGAAGGGGACGGTGACCGCGGGGAGGCGCCCAGCGCTTCCGCAGTCAGCGGGATAGGCGGGTAGCCCGGGCGGCCTGACGCTGCGGGGAGCGGACGTAGGAGCGTACGGCCCCGGTGACGACGGCGAGTGCGAGCACACCGAGCACCCAGGGCAGCGCACTACCGGTGACGTGCGCGGAATCCGAGGCCAGGGACAGCGGCGCGTCCTTCGTCTCGCTGCTGGTGAGGTCACCGCCCCCGCCTGGACGTGCCGCGAAGTCGGCGACGACACCGTCCTCGACGACGCTGCCCGACTCGGCGGCATCGCCCGGCCCGGACGGGGGGTCCGTGATGGTCGCTGTCAGGACAGGTGTCGTTCCCGCTTCCGCAGCAGATCGTGTGCCAGCCGATGCGGTTGCCGCACCGGAACCGGCGAGAAGTCCGGCAACGAGCAAGGCGAGCCCGATCTGCGGGAGCCGGGCGGAGGTGGTTCGGGGCGCCGCCGAACTCGCCGACCTGCGGGGCATGGGTGCCTTCTCTCCTACCTGGTGCCGAAGTTCCCTTGCTGACGTACCGCCCGGCTTCGAATCCGCCAGATAGCGGACGCGTCGTCGCGCGCTACGACACGGCGCCACGCGACGGTGCGGCGCCTGATGAGGTCCGCACCGCTGCCCCCGCACAGCGTCGCTCGAGGAACCACCACGTGGGCGAGTACCCCGACCAGACCGCACGCTACGCCGTTGCCCGTGTGCAGCGGTAGTCAACCGCACTCCATCCACACTGAGTGAAGAGCAACTTTCCGCACGTAGTCACACCTGGTGGTTCCCGGCCTCAGTACCCACAAAGGGACCGCCACCACCCCACCAGGAGCCACGAGGAGTGATGTACTTCACTCTCAGTCGCCGCCGCTGGCATTTGGCTGCCGAAACGGCCGGCCATCTTCGGAGGCCGCCGTTTAAGCAGGCCTCCGAACACGAAATCGATGTGGAAGATCGCTTATGAGTGGAACTGAACCGCTGCGCCAGTTAC
>JARRQM010000151.1:0-6691 GCA_037381765.1 Kineosporiaceae bacterium | reverse complement strand
GCCTGGCCGAGCACGATGGCCGCGTCCTCGACCGTGTGGTGGGCGTCGACGTGCAGGTCGCCGTCGGCGCGCAGGACGAGGTCCAGCAGCCCGTGCCGGGCCAGGGCGGTGAGCATGTGGTCGTAGAAGCCGATCCCGGTGTGTACCTCGGCCCGGCCGGTCCCGTCGAGGTCGAGGTCGACGCGCACCGTCGACTCGGCGGTGGCCCGCTGCACCGTCGCGGTACGGCGGGGGGCGGCGCCGTCCCCGACGGACGGGGTCCCGCTCATCGGAGGACCTCCAGCACGGATTCGAGGGAATCGAGGAAAGAGGAGGTCTCCTCCGGCGTCCCCGCAGTGACCCGGAGGTGACCGGCGATCCCGACATCGCGGACGAGCACCCCGAAGTCGAGCAAGCCCTGCCAGACCGCATGCGCCTCCGGCAGTCCACCGAACAGGACGAAGTTGGCGTCGCTGGGCACCGGGAGTGCGCCGAGCCGGGGGAGCTCGGCGACGATCCGGTCGCGCTGCTCCTTGATCGCCTCGACGGTGGACAGCAGGACGTCGGCATGCCACAGCGCGGCCCGGGACGCGGCCTGGGTGAGCGCGGACAGGTGGTAGGGCAGGCGGACCAGGCGGAAGGCGTCGCAGACGGCCGGGTCGGCGGCGAGGTACCCCAGCCGTGCCCCGGCGAAGGCGAACGCCTTGCTCATGGTGCGGGTGACGACGAGCCGTTCCCGGCCGGGCAGCAGGGTGAGCGCGCTCGGCGTGCCCGGCCGGACGAACTCCGCATATGCCTCATCGACCACGACCACCCCCCGGGCCTGCTGATACACGGCACGTACCACGTCGAGGTCGAGGGCGGTCCCGGTCGGGTTGTTCGGGGAGCACAGGAACACGAGGTCCGGGTCGTGTTCGGCGACCTGGGCGGCGGCGCGTTCGGCGGTCAGGTCGAACGCGCTGTCCCGGGTCCCGCGCAGCCCGTCCACCCAGGCGGTCCCGGTGCCGGTGCTGATGATCGGGTGCATCGCGTAGGCCGGGGTGAAACCGAGGGCCCGGCGCCCGGGCCCACCGAAGGCCTGCAACAGGTGCTGGAGCACCTCGTTGCTGCCGTTACCGGCCCAAACCTGGTCGGCGACGAGATCGTGGCCGAGGTAGGCGGCGAGGTCCTCGCGCAGGGCGGTGAATTCCCGGTCGGGGTACCGGTTGAGTTCGACCGCGGTCTCCCGGACCGCGGCGACGACGGCGTCGACGACTTCCGCGGGCGGCGGGTAAGAGTTCTCATTCGTGTTCAACCGCACCGGGACATCCAGCTGCGGGGCACCGTACGGGGTGTGCCCGCGCAGGTCGTCGCGCAGCGGGAGGTGGGCCAGCCGGCCGGCGTTCCCGGTGGGATCGGCGGCGTCGGGAACGGAGGGGGCGGACACCCGGCCAGTCTACGGGGACGGCTGCCCGCCGCCCGGCACCCGGACGGTGATCGCCGCACCGTGCCCGGGCAGGTCCTCGGCCCCGGCGAGGGCGGTGATGTGCCCGGCGACCTCGCCCAAAGCCTCCCGGCTGTACTCGATCACCTGAACCGCCCGGACGAAGGAGTGCACCCCGAGCCCGCTGGCGTACCGGGCCGAACCGCCGGTGGGCAGCACGTGATTCGAACCGGCCGCGTAGTCCCCCAGGCTCACCGGCGTCCACGGGCCGACGAAGACCGCCCCGGCGTTGCGGATCCGGGCGGCCACGGCGGCGGCGTCGCGGGTGTGGATCTCCAGGTGCTCGGCGGCGTAGGCGTCGGCGACGGCGACGGCCGCGTCGAGGTCGTCGACGAGGACGATCCCGGACTGCGTTCCGGACAGGGCCGTGCGCACCCGCTCAACATGTTTCGTCGCCGCGACCTGCCCGGGCAGCTCCGCTTCGACGGCGTCGGCGAGTTCCGGGGAATCGGTGACCAGGACCGACCCGGCCAGCGGATCGTGTTCGGCCTGGCTGAGCAGGTCGGCGGCGAGGTACCGGGGGTCGGCGGTGTCATCGGCGAGGATCAGGATCTCGGTGGGACCCGCCTCGGCGTCGATCCCGACGATCCCTTCGAGGTGCCGTTTCGCGGCGGCGACCCAGATGTTCCCCGGTCCGGTGACGACGTCGACCGGTTCGCACCCGCCGGTGGCCGCGTCCCCGGCACCGTAGGCGAACATGGCGATCGCCTGGGCACCGCCGACCGCGTACACCTCCCGCACCCCGAGCAGGGCGCAGGCGGCGAGGATCGTCGGGTTCGGCAGGCCGGTGAACCCGGCGGGATTGTCCCGCTGCGGCGGGCTGGTCACCGCGATCGAGTCCACCCCGGCCTCCTGCGCCGGGACGACGTTCATCACCACGCTGCTCGGGTAGACCGCGAGCCCGCCGGGAACGTACAGGCCGACCCGGCCGACCGGGACCCAACGCTGGGTGACCGTCCCGCCGGGGGCGACCTCGGTGCGCGCCGGGGGACGCAGCTGGCCGTGGTGCACCGCCCGGGCCCGCCGGATCGCCTCCTCCAGCCCGGCCCGCACCTGCGGGTCGAGCACCGCCAGGGCCTCGTCCAGGGCCGGTTCGGGAACCCGGATCGCCTCGGGACGGACACCGTCGAACCGTTCGGTGAGGTCGAGGACGGCCGGCACGCCGCCGTCCCGGACCTGCGCGCACAGCGGGCGCACGGTCTCCACGGCATGGGCCACGTCGAGCCCGGCCCGGGGGACGACCGCGCGCAGCCGCCGGGCGCTCAGGGACTGCCCGCGCAGGTCGAGTCGACGGATCACGCCCCGATTCTAGGTGCCGGCCTTGGTGCCGGGACTCGGCACCCGAGCCTTCGTGCCGGAACTCGGCACCCGAGCCTTCGTGCCGGAACTCGACACCCGAATACTGCTGCCGGGAAGCCCACCACACCGGCCGGACGTGGCACGGTGGACCGGTGGGATCGTCCGTGGCACCGGCCCCGGGCCCGGGAACCGCCGTGACCGTGGTCGTCCTCGTCGCCGTGTTCGCCGTTGCGGCCACCGGGGTCCTCCGGCTCCAGGGTCTGCCGCTGGCCCGAGGGGTTCCGGGGGCCGCGGTCCGGGCACTGCTGCAGCTCCTCGCCGTCGCCGGGCTGATCACCGCGGTCCTCGGGTCGGTTCCGGCGAGCCTCGGTCTGGTCGCGGTGATGGCGGGTGTCGCCACGGTGACCGCCGCGCGGCGGGTCACCCGGCACCGCAGTGGGGCCCTGCTCGGGGTCCCCGTCCTGATCGGACCGGCCGCCCTGCTGGCGGTGCTGGTCCTCACCGGGCTCGTGCCGTGGCGGGGGGCGGCCCTGGTGCCGGCTGCGGGCATCCTGATCGGCGGGGCCATGACGGTGACCGGACAGGCGGGGCGACTGTCCGCGAACGCGCTGCGGGACTCCTGGGACGTCTGGGAGCAGGCGCTGGCCCTCGGCCTGTCCCGGCGCACGGCGACCCTCCTGGTGATCCGGGCCCCCGCCGGAAACGCCCTGCTCCCGGTACTCGACCAGACCCGGACCGTGGGGGTGGTCACCCTGCCCGGAACCTTCGTCGGGCTGCTGCTCGGCGGGGCTTCCCCGCTCGTCGCAGCCGGTGCGCAGCTGGTCGTCCTGGTCGGACTGGTCCTCGTCGAGGCTGTCGCACTGGGCCTGACCACGGAGGCCGTCGCGCGCGGCCTCATCCGGATCGACCCCGGCCAGGACCGGACGCATCAGGACCGGGACGGTGCAGCGGCGCCCGGGGACGCGGGAGCCGCAAGCACGGATCCTGGGCCCGCGGGAACGGCCGGGACGAAAACCCCCGGGCCGGGCGCCTAGCCTGGGGCCCGTGGCGTCCCGGCTTCCGCTCTTCCCGCTGAACACCGTCCTCGTACCGGGGCTCGTCCTGCCGCTGCACGTGTTCGAGCCGCGCTACCGGGTGCTCGTACAGGCGTTGAGCAGTTTGCCGGAATCGGCGCCGCGCCGGTTCGGGGTCGTCGCCATCCGCTCGGGCAGTGAGGTCGGCGACACCCCGCCGGACCTGTTCCCGGTCGGCTGCGCCGCGGAGCTGCGCGAGGTCACCGCCCGCGAGGACGGCGGCTTCGACATCGTGGTCGTCGGCGAGACCCGGTTCCGACTGGCCGGGCTCGACCCCACGGCCGGAACCCCGTACCTGTCCGGACTCGTCGAGTTCCTCCCCGAGCCGGACGGGGAGGGGGACCTCAGCGGGCTCGTCGCCGCGGTGACCGCCCTGTTCGCCGCCTACCGGCGGGAACTCGGGGTCGAGGTCACCGACCTGCCCGACGATCCGCGCGTGGTCAGCTACCTGCTCGCCGCGGCCATGGTGCTTCCCCTGCCGGAGCGGCAGTCCCTGCTGGAACAGGTGACGACGGCCGACCGGCTGCACGACGAACGGGACCTGCTGCGCCGCGAACGGACCCTGGTCCGGGCTTTCGGCACACTGCCGGCGACGGATGTGACGACGACGGTGAACCCGAACTGAGCGGACCGGCCCGGACCCGGGAAGAACGGGATGAAGCTGGAGGAGGCCCCGTGAGCCGCAGGACCCCCCGCGCCGGGACCCCGGCGACCCGCGCCCTGGAACAGGCCCGGATCCCGCACACCCTGCACGCCTACCCGCACGATCCCCGGGCCCGGGACCGGGGCCTCAGCTATGGGCAGGAGGCCGCCCAGGCCCTCGACCTGGACCCGGCCCGGGTGTTCAAGACCCTGGTCGCCCTGGTCGACGGCTCCCTCGCGGTCGCCGTCGTCCCGGTCTCCGCGCGGCTGGACCTCAAAGCCCTCGCCGCGGCCCTGGGCGGGAAACGGGCCGTCATGGCCGAGACCGCCGCCGGGTGCCCAGACGGCGACACTGTGCCGGACCCCGGCAGCAGACGGACCCCGGCAGCAGACGGACCCGACCGGGACTGACCTGATCCGGGAGTGATCTCAGTTCACCGGCCACCGGGTCGCGGCTCCCGGTGTCCGGTGCGTCCCCGCTAGGGTTGGCGTGTCGCCTGTTCGCGACTCCCGTCCCCGATCGTTCCCAGGAGCTGCGCCATGTCCGTCCGCCGTGTCGCCCTGCTCACCGCCGGAGGTCTGGCTCCCTGCCTGTCGTCGGCGGTCGGCGGTCTCATCGAGCGTTACACCGAGATCGCCCCCGATCTGGAGATCATCGGCTACCTCGACGGGTACGCCGGTCTGCTCGCCGGCCGGTACGTCGAGGTAACCCCGGAGATCCGGGCCACCGCACCGCTGCTGCACGACTTCGGCGGCAGCCCGATCGGCAACAGCCGGGTCAAGCTCACCAACGTCGCCGACTGCGTGCGTCGGGGTCTGGTCGACGAGGGGCAGGATCCGCTCCGGGTGGCCGCGGAGCAGCTGACCCGGGACGGGGTCGATGTCCTGCACACGATCGGCGGTGACGACACCAACACGACCGCCGCCGACCTCGCCGCCTACCTGCACGAGAACGGCTACGAACTCACCGTCGTCGGCTTGCCGAAGACCGTCGACAACGACGTCGTGCCGATCCGGCAGAGTCTCGGCGCGATCACGGCCGCCGAACAGGGCGCGGTGTTCGCCCGGAACATCATCGCCGAGCATTCCTCGAACCCGCGGATGCTCATCGTGCACGAGGTGATGGGCCGGCACTGCGGCTGGCTGACCGCGGCGACCGCGGTGAAGTACCGCGAGAACCTGGCCACCCGTTCCTTCGCCGGCTTCGGCAACGACCCGCGCCGCTGGGACGTGCACGCGGTGTTCGTCCCCGAACTCGATTTCGACATCGCCGCGGAGGCCGAACGGCTCCGGGGCATCATGGACGAGATCGGCTGCGTGAACATCTTCCTCTCCGAGGGGGCGGGGGTGTCGACCATCGTCGCCGAGCTGGAGGCCAGCGGCGAGGAGGTCAAGCGGGACGCGTTCGGCCACGTGCAGCTGGACACGATCAACCCGGGGGCCTGGTTCGCCAAGCAGTTCGCCAGTCTGGTCGGCGCCGAGAAGACGATGGTGCAGAAGAGCGGGTACTTCGCCCGTTCGGCCGCGCCGAACACCGAGGATCTGCGGCTCATCAAGGGCATGGTCGACCTCGCCGTGGACAGCGCACTGCGCGGGACCTCCGGGGTGATCGGCCACGATGAGGGCAACGGCGGGCGACTGCGGGCCATCGAGTTCCCGCGGATCTCCGGTGGGAAGGCCTTCGACCCCGACCAGCCGTGGTTCACCGAGCTCCTCGCGGCGATCGGCCAGCCCAAGGGCGGAAAGACGGCGGGCGCGCACTGAACGCCACCGTCCAGGCCCGGGACCTCGCGGCCGGGCACGGCGACCGGACCCTGTTCACCGGACTCGACCTCACCATCGCCCCCGGGGATGTCGTCGGGGTCGTCGGGGCGAACGGTGCCGGGAAGTCGACGCTGCTGCGGCTGCTCGCCGGACTCGCCGTTCCCGGGTCCGGGCAGGTGCGGTACAGCCCGGTGGACGCCCGGGTCGGCTACCTCCCGCAGGAGCCGGTCCACCGCGACGCCGGGCCCCCCGCGGACCCCGGCCCGGGCGCGGCCCCGGCCCCCGCTGCGGCCGGTGCCCTGGCCACCGGCCGGGGATCCGGTGCCGCCACCGGCCGGGGCTCCGGTGCCGCCACCGGCCGGGGCTCCGGTGCCGCCGCCGGCCGGGGCTCCGGCGCGGCCGCTGACGGGGGCTCCGGCGGGGAGACGCTGGCCGACTTCCTGGCCCGGAG
>JARRQM010000150.1:0-5014 GCA_037381765.1 Kineosporiaceae bacterium | reverse complement strand
CCGCCGAGGTCACCGACAGTGGGGTGGTGGTCCGGTGCCCGAGCGTGAGCACGTCGCCGACCTTGAGTTCGGCGATGGTCCGGGACGGCAACCGCAGCGGGTCGAAGCGCACCGCGACGTCGACGAGGACGTCGGACAGCCGCTGCTGGGTGCGCCGGGCCGCCTCGGTCCGCAGCCGGGCCTTCTCCCCGGATTCGTCGGCGTTACTCAGCTGTTCCAGGGCGGGGGAGAGCATCGCGTAGGGCAGGCAGAGCCCGGCCGTGGATTCCTGGTTGCCGACGGTGACGTCGAGGCGGGCCACCACGACGGGGTCGGTGAGGGCCGCGGCCTGGACGAACCGGGCGTCGTTCTCCAGGGCGGACAGCACCGAGCGGACCTCGGCGATGGACTCCAGGGCGTAGGTGAGTTCCCGCAGCATCCGCTGCATCAACTGGCGGAACAGGGCCTGCTCGATATCGGTGAGTGGCCGGTCGGGTTGGTCCCCGCCGGGCCCGCCGAGCTGGTGGTCGACCATGGTGAGCACGGTCGGCAGGTCGAAGGCGAACAGGGCTTTCCCCGCCAACGGTTCCAGGGTGATCACCGCGCACACGGTCTGCTCGGGCAGGCCGGAGAGGAACTCGTCGTAGCTCAGTTCCTCGATCCGGATCCCGCCGATCGAGCTCACCACCCGCAGGCTCGTGGTGAGGACGGTGGCCGCCTGCCGGCTGAACGTTTGCATGGCGATCCGGAGCAGGTGGGCGTGCTCGCGGGCGAGCCGCACCGGGCGGCGGAAGTCGTAGGCCCGCGCTTCACCGCGCCGGCGACGCTGCACGGAGGTCGCATGTTCGGAGTAGCCCACGCTCTCCGTCATCGGAGCGCGCGGCCACCATCTTGAGCCGGCCGATCCTGCCGGCCCGCTACTGGTAGACGAACTCGGTGAAGTAGAGGTCGTAGACCTCGCCCTCGTACAGTTCCTTCACCTCGGTGATCAGCTCCTCCTTGGTGTGGTTGCGGCCCTCCGTACTGGAGATTTCCTCGATGGTCATCCCGCTGTACAGGTTGATCGCCGCATCCAGGGCCTTCTCCCCGCTCACCTCATGGGCGTCGATGGTCGGTTGCAGGGCGAGGCCGACCTTGAGGAAGTGTCCGCCGGCGAGGTTGACGGTGATCGTGTCGAGGGCGACCACGGCGCCGGGCTCCGGCGGCGGCTCCTCCTTGGTGCCGGAGGAACGGAAGAACAGGAACCAGGCCCCTGCGGCGAGGACGATGACCAGGATCGGGGCGATGATGAGGATGAGTTTCTTCTTGCCTCCCTTGCCTTTCTCCTCCGCGTCGTCCTTGCTGGATTCGCCCTTACCGGCCATCGTCGCCTCCTTGTCGTTCCCCCGGGGTCACTGTTCCGTGCCGCCCTCGGCCGTCGCGTTCCCGGACTCGGCGTTCCCGAGGCTTTCCACGGCCCGGCCGGCCGAGTCGTCGACGGCGGCGATGACGACGATCTCCACCCGGCGGTTCACTACGAGTGATTTCGGGTCGCTCGCCGGCAGGACCGGCCGGGTGTCGGCGAAGCCGGCGGCCGACATCCGGGTCACCGGGACGCCGTCGTTGTCGTGCAGGTAGCGGAGTACACCGGTGGCGCGTGCGGTGGACAGTTCCCAGTTGGACGGGAACTGTGCGGTGTGGATGGGCAGCCGGTTGGTGTGCCCGTCGACGCTGAGCTGGTTCGGCATCGCCTTCAGGGTCGGGCCGAGCGCTTGCAGGATCCGCCTGCCCTGGGGTTTCAGCTGGGCACTGCCGTTGTCGAAGAGCACCTTGTCGGTGGCGATACTCACCACGAGTCCGCGTTCGTCGAACCGGAAGGTCGCCCCGTCCTTTTCCCCGGCCTGGGCCAGTGCCTTCTTCAGGGCCTCCTGGGCTTCCTTGAGTTTGGCCACTTCCTTGGCCACGGCGGCCTGTTCGGTGGCGGTGGCGAGTTCGGAGACCGCGGCGGGGTTGATCGTGTCCTGGTCCTGGGCGGCGCCCTTCCCGCCGGCCTGCCCGGCGAGGTTCACCGAGTCGGGGGCGATCTCCCCGCCGACGTCGAGCATCCCGTTGGAGCCGTGCAACATGCTCACCGGGGCGCCGAAACCGGCGGTGAGGCCGGCCGACAGGGCGAGGAACTTCTTCTGGTCCACCTGGCTGATCGCGAACATGACGATGAACAGCACCATCAGCAGGGTGATCATGTCCGCGTAGGTGAGCAGCCAGCGTTCCTCGTTCTCGTGCTCGCCGTGTTCCTCCTCATGTCCGCCGCGCCTGCGGGCCGCGCCGCCGGAGTGTCCGCCCCGGGCGTTGTTCGCCATACCAGCTCACCTCCGGTCAGGCCGCGTCCTTGGTGGCGGCGGTCGGTCCGGGCGGGGTCATCTTCGAGCGCAGTTTCGTTGCGACGACCCGCGGGTTGCTCCCGGCCTGGATGGCGAGGACGCCTTCGATGATGAGGTCCATCCGGGCGGCCTCGTTGGCCCCGACGACGGTGATCCGCTTGCCGAGGGGGAGGAAGAGCACGTTCGCCGACATCACCCCCCACAGGGTGGCGACGAAGGCCCCGGCGATCAGGTGCCCGAGTTCGGCCGGGTCGGAGAGGTTCTCCAGGACGTGCACCAGGCCCATCACCGTGCCGATGATGCCGAGGGTCGGGGCGTACCCGCCGGCGTCGGAGAAGAACTTCGCTCCGGAAGCGGCGGAGGCCTTCTTCGCCTTCACCTCCGCGGCGAGGATCTCGTACAGGTCGTCGGGGTCGGTGCCGTCGACGGCCATCTGCAGGCCCTTCTTCATGAAGGCGTCGTCGACGTTCTCCATTTCCGCTTCGAGCGCGAGCAGACCCTCCCGGCGGGCCCGTTCGGCCATCTTCACCAGCGGGTCGACGACCGAGTCGAGGTCGGCCTTCTTCGCGGTGACCGAGTAGATCATCCACTTCACGCCGCCGATCATCCCGGGGAGCGTGTTCGAGGCCAGGGAGACACCGATGGTGCCGAAGATCACCAGGATCATCGGTGGGGGCAGGACGAGTGAGGCGGGGTTGCCGCCCTCCATCACGTTGGAGCCGAGGATCGCGACGATGGCGAGGACGATGCCGACGATGGCTGCCGGGTCCATCCGTCACTCCCCTCTCGGCGGCATGCGGAGCACCCTGGCCAGCGTGTTACCAATGGCGGAGTGGTCGGCGATCGCCCGGGTGGCCACGTGCAGGTCTTGTTCCGGTGCGGCGCCGGGCAGTTCCGGGATGACCTCCGGGTCCGGTTCGACGGTGAGGTCCTGGGCGAGCACGAAGGCCTCCGCAGCGACGGAGGCCCGCCAGGTACGGACCCGCCGGAGGACCTCGTCCACCGGTTCGGCGACCACGAGCTTGTGCCCGTCCACCATCGTGATAACGGTGTCGGGTGTCGCCTCCGCCCTCTCCATGAGGTCGGGGTTGACGGCCATCTCGTGGCCGCCGAGTCGGGTCAGGATGATCACGGTGTCCGTCCTCGGATCCTCGCGGAACCGCTCCGGGGCTCCACCTGTCTGATCGGCACCGCCGGGGGCGGCATGAGCGGTTCGGCCGGTGCGGACCTCCGGCTCCGCCGGACGGGGTGCTCCGGACGGGGCCGGTGGTGACCGTACGTGGGTACGGTGCGCCACCGGCCCCGTCCGGGCCTGCGGCCGGGGCAGGGAATCGGCGCGTGACCCGGTCAGCGCTTGAGGTCGACCAGGTCCTGGAGCATCCGGTCGCTGGTGGTGATTACCCGGGAGTTCGCCTGGAAACCGCGCTGGGCGATGATCAGGTTGGTGAATTCCTGGGCGAGGTCGACGTTGCTCATCTCCAGGGCGCTACCCAGCAGGGAGCCACGGCCTCCGCTCATCGGCGTGCCGACCTGGGCGATCCCGGAGTTCGTGGTCGACTGGAAGCAGGTGCCGCCGATCTTCTCCAGACCCATCGGGTTGTTGAAGTTCGCCAACGCGATGGTCGCCATGGTGAGTTTCTCGCCGTTGCTGAACACCCCGATGACGTCGCCGTTCTTGGAGATCTGGAAGGACTGCAGGCTGCCCGCGGCGGCCCCGGTGGATTCGGAGACGCCGAGCGACTTCGACCCGCCGTACCGGGTGATCCCGGTGATGTCGAGGGTGACGACGGTGCTGTCGGCGAGGGTGATGTACGGGGCGACGGAGTCCCCTGAGGTGGAGTCGTAGGAGCCGTCCGCATTGAAGGCGACCGTCCCGGCGGTGGGCACCGAGGTGCCGTCGGTGGTGTCGGTGATGTCGATGTCGAACCCGTCCACGGCGGCGCTCACCGAGAAGACGATGGACAGGTCGTGGGCGTTGCCCGCGGAGTCGTAGACGGTCTGGCTCAAGGTGAGGTCGCTGGTCGTCCCGGACGGGATGTTGCCGCCCACGGTGACGGTGTCCGAGGCGATCGGCGGGATCAGCGTGCCGGCGGGGATGACCAGGTCCTCGACGGCGCCGTCGGTGTTCACCGTCCCGTCCTCACCGAGCCAGCCCTGGACGATCATCCCTTCGGGGTTGACCAGCCGGCCGCTGGTGTCGAAGGTGAACGCCCCGGCCCGGGTGAAGTTCGTGTCGTTGCCGTTGCGCACGATGAAGAAGCCGTCGCCCTGGATCATCAGGTCGGTGGACTTACCGGTGTTCTGGGCCGAGCCCTGCCCGAAGTTCGAGGTGATCGACCCGAGCTGGACGCCGAGGCCGACCTGGGCCGGGTTGATCCCGCCGACCCCGTTCCCCGGGGAGGCGGCGGCCCGCACCAGCTGGCTCAGGGTGTCCTGGAAGGTCACCGAGCTCGACTTGAACCCGGTCGTGTTGACGTTGGCGATGTTGTTGGACACGACGTCCATCAGGGTCTGGTGCTGGCGAAGGCCGGTGATGCCGGAGAAGAGTGAACGGAGCACGGATCCTCCAGGTGAGCGGCCTGCCGGAGCAGGCGGATCGGCATCCGTGCCGGGGGGCCGCCGGCGTCGTGCCGGGCGGGTACTGCGGGTGTCGCGGGTACTGCGCGTGCGTGGTG
>JARRQM010000149.1:0-5021 GCA_037381765.1 Kineosporiaceae bacterium | reverse complement strand
AGGAGACGACCGTGACGAAGGCACGCCCGGCGTCGAACCCGTCCCGGGACGGCATCGGTCGACCGGGTCGGACCGCTTCGGTCGCGAAAGATCCGGACCCGCGGAGCGATCGCACCCGGGCCCGGGTCCTGGCTGCCACGGCCGACCTACTGCTCGAACACGGCTTCGACCACGTCACCATCGACGACCTCGCCACCCGTTCCGGTGTGGCCCGCAGCACCATCTACCGCAACTGGCCGCAGCGACCGCGGCTGTTCCTCGACGCGTTGCGCAGCCTGATCAAAGACGCCGATCCCGTGGATACCGCCGAGCTGCGGACAGCCCTGCGCGCCGCGTTGGCGGTTCTCGTCGATGCCCTGAGCCCCACCACGGCCTTGGGCCGGCTACTGCCCAGCCTGCTCTCCGCCGCCGACCGCGATCCCGAACTGGCAGAACTGCACCGCGACGCGACCCGTCACCGCGTCGAGATTCTCGCCGGCATCCTCGACCGGGGCGTGGCCGCGGGTGATCTGCCGCCGGACACGGATACCACGGCGGCGGCGACCTTTCTCGCGGCCACGTTGTACTACCGCCGCCTGATCACCGGCGAACCTGTCTCGGCCGGTGTCGCGGCCACGCTCATCGACCAGATCCTCGCCGCCCCACCCCGCCGACCGCGCTGAGCGCATGGTTCGGCACTCGGTCGCCAGTCCCCGGCGCGGGTCAGGGAGAAGACCGCGTCCAGGGTCCGGCGGCGGTCATGCTTCTCATGCCGTCCGCCCGGGCCCGCCCGGTTGCCCGGCGGCGGCAGCCCCGACGGGGTGTTCGCCACGGGAAGGCGCTCGGTACCGGGCGCACCCCGCCCGGGAAGGTCGCGGTCCGGGGAAGCGGTCGGTGCGGCGAGGCGGTCAGCGCCGGGACGCGGTGAGGTCGCGGACCTCGGCGTAGCGTTCCCGGATCCGGGGGACCGGGTCGGCCTCGTACACCTGCGTCCCGGGCCGTGCCCAGTCCGGCGGTCCGCCCCCGCCGCGCAACGTCCAGGCGGCCTGCCGGGCCGCACCGTCGGCGACGTACTCCCCCGGTGGGGGGACGGCCACCGGGTGCCCGAGTACGGTCGGCGCGATCCGGCGCAGCGCCTCGGAACGGGCGCCCCCGCCGATCAGCACGACCCGCGTGATCCGGGCCCCCCGGGCGACCAGGGCGTCGAGGCCGTCGGCGAGACCGCAGAGCAGCCCCTCGACGGCGGCCCGGGCGAGGTGCGCGGGGGTGGCGGTGTCCAGCCGGAGGCCGTGTACGGCACCGGTGGCGTCCGGACGGTTGGGGGTGCGTTCGCCGTCGAGGGAGGGGACGAGGGTGAGCCCGTCGGCCCCGGCCGGGGCGGACAGGGCGAGCCGGGACAGGCCGTCGAGGTCAACGCCGAGGATCCGGGCGGTCGCGTCGAGGACCCGGGCGGCGTTGAGGGTGGCGATGAGGGGGAGGTAGCGGCCGGTCGCGTCGGCGAAACCAGCGACCGCCCCGGACGGGTCGACCACGGGGGCCTCGGTCACCGCGCTCACCACCCCGGAGGTGCCCACCGAGACGATCACGTCGCCGGGGCCGGCGCCGAGGGCGAGGGCGGCGGCCATGTTGTCGCCGGTCCCCGGGCCGATCAGGACGTTCCCGGGGAGACCGGGGAGGAGGGCCGTCCCGGCGCTTTCGGCGGGGGCGAGGACCCGGGGCAGTACGGCGTCGTGGCCGAGTGCGGCGGCGAGCAGGTCGCGGCGGTACTCCCCGGTCGCCGGGGAGAAGTACCCGGTGCCGGAGGCGTCCCCGCGGTCGGTGACGAGGTCGGCGAACCGGTCGCCGGACCTGCCGATGGCCCCGTGACCGCGCCACCCGGTGCCCGCCGGCGTGCCCGCCCGTCCCTGCGGATCGGCACCGCGTAGGTACCGGGTGAGGTAGTCGTGCGGGAGGCAGACCGCCGCGGTGCGGGCGGCGTTCTCCGGTTCGTGTTCGGCCAGCCAGGCGAGTTTGGTCACGGTGAACGAGGCCACCGGGACCAGCCCGACCGCCTCGGCCCAGGCCCTACGACCGCCGTGGTCGGCGATGAGCCGTTCGGCCTGCGGGGCGGAACGGGTGTCGTTCCACAGCAGGGCGGGACGGACCACCCGACCGTCCTCGTCGAGGGCGACCATGCCGTGCTGCTGCCCGCCGACGGCGATCGCGGCGATGTCGGCAAGGCCACCGGCAGCCCCGATCGCCTCATCGAGGGCGGTGAGCCAGTGCCGGGGGTCGACTTCGGTGCCGTCCGGGTGGGCGGCCCGGCCCTCGCGCCGCAGCGCCCCGGTTTCCGCGTCACGGACGACGACCTTGCACGACTGGGTCGAGGAGTCGACCCCGGCGACGAGCGGCACGGTGCCTCCTGCGGTGCTGCGGGCCCGGCCCCGCCGGGCGGGGGACCCCGACGGGGCCGAGCGGTTCTGGGACCGGGACGGGTGCCGGTGCCCGGTGCCGGGCGTCCGGCGCCGTCCCGGCCGCGGGCGCCCGGATCAGCCGCGGGCGCCCATCAGGTGTTCGACGGCGAGCTGGTTGAGCCGGACGTACCCGGCGCCACGCGCCCCGGCGG
Organism: Kineosporiaceae bacterium; assembly: GCA_037381765.1. Classification (GTDB taxonomy): domain Bacteria; phylum Actinomycetota; class Actinomycetes; order Actinomycetales; family Kineosporiaceae; genus JARRQM01. The sequence goes on along the minus strand of JARRQM010000149.1, from coordinate 2,437 downwards.
CGTCCGGGTCGAAGTCCTCCCAGGCGCTGCGGTCGGCGAGCAGGTCGGCGGGCGTCTCGCCGTCGGCGAGGGTCGGCACGGCGAGTTCGTCGACCCGGGCGTCGGCGAGTGCCCGCTGCACCTCGGGGTCGGCCCGGAAAGCCCGGGCCCGCTCCTTGAGCAGCAGGTAGGTGCGCATGTTCGCGGCCGCGGACTGCCACACCCCGGTGCTGTCCTCGGTGCGCAGCGGCTTGTAGTCGAAGTGTCGGGGGCCGTCGTAGGCGGGGCCGCCTCCGGCGCCGCCGTTCTCCAGCAGGTCGACCAGGAAGAAGGCGTTGATCAGGTCGCCGTGGCCGAAAACGAGGTCCTGGTCGTACTTGACCCCGCGCTGGCCGTTGAGGTCGAGGTGGAACAGCTTGCCGTGCCACAACGCCTGGGCGATCCCGTGCACGTGGTTGAGTCCGGCCATCTGCTCGTGGCCGACCTCGGGGTTGAGCCCGACCATGTCGGCATGTTCCAGGGAGCCGATGAAGGCCAAGGCATGTCCGATGGTCGGCAGCAAGATGTCGCCGCGCGGCTCATTGGGTTTGGGTTCGAGGGCGAAACGGAGGTCGTACCCGCGGTCGACGACGTAGCCGGCGAGGGTGTCGAGGCCCTCCCGGTAGCGGTCGAGGGCGGTCCGGACGTCCTTGGCCGCCTCGGTCTCGCTGCCTTCCCGGCCGCCCCAGAACACGTAGGTGCGTGCGCCGAGTTCGGCGGCGAGGTCGAGGTTGCGCATCACCTTGCGCAGTGCGTACCGGCGTACCGTCCGGTCGTTGCTGGTGAAGGCGCCGTCCTTGAACACCGGGTGGGTGAACAGGTTCGTCGTCACCATGGGGACGCGCATCCCGGTCGAGTCGAGGGCGGCGCGGAAGTCCGCGATCCGGGCGGCGCGCGTGGCGTCGTCGGAGCCGAACGGGATGAGATCGTCGTCGTGGAAGGTCACCCCGTGGGCGCCGAGTTCGGACAGCCGGTGCACGGCCTCGACCGGGTCGAGGGGGGCCCGGGTGGCGTCCCCGAACGGGTCCCGGGCCTGCCAACCCACCGTCCACAGGCCGAAGGTGAACTTGTCCGCCGGGGTCGGGCGGGGGAGGGCCCGGTCCGGGGCTGTCGGCTGTGCGGTCATCGGGACTCCCCTTACTCCCCGGTACGGGTCCGTCGCACCGGCACATGATTTGTTCAACTCCTGTACTTACTCGTTGGTGCGGGTCGGGGCAACGGGGCCGGGGCGGGGCAGGGCCAGATGGGGAGGGGAAAGACGGGTGGGGCGGGGCGGTCGCGGGGTGGCGGCGGGTTCCGGGGGTGCCGGACACCGGTGTTCATTCAACGGGTGAACGAATAGCCTCGGGCCATGTCGCCGCGCCGTCCCCAGCCCGCCCGGCAGGCGTCGCTGCGCGCGCACAACCTCGCTCTCGTGTTCGGCGAGGTGGCCGATCGCGGCCCGGCCTCCCGCGCGGCGATCGCCGCGGCGACCGGCCTGACCAAGGCCTCGGTGTCGAGCCTCGTCGACACCCTCATCGACGGGCACCTGCTCACCGAGCTGGGACCCGCCCCGCAGGGACGGATCGGACGGCCGGGATCGGTGCTCGGGTTGTCCCCGGACGGACCCGTCGGGGTCGGACTCGAACTCAACGTCGACTACCTGGCCACGACGACCGTCGGCCTCTCCGGCCACCTGCTCGCCCGTGAACTCATCGCCGTCGACCTGCGGGGATACCCCGTCGACGAGGTCATCGCCCGCGCCGCGGCAGTCCTGCGCCGGGCCCTGGACCAGGCGCCCGCACCCGTGGCCGGGGTCGGCGTGGCCCTGCCCGGTCTCGTCGACACCGACGGGGGACTGCTCCGGCTGGCCCCGAACCTCGGCTGGCGCGATGTCCCGGTCCTGGCCGAGCTGCGGGCCCGCGCCGGCCTCGGCGACCTGCCACTGCGGGTGGACAACGAGGCGAATCTGGCCGCCCTCGCCGAACTGTGGTTCGGGGAGCACCGGACCCCCGAGGGCGCTCCGCTCACCACCTTCGTCCACGTGTCCGGAGAAGTCGGGGTGGGGGCCGGGATCGTCGTCCGCGGGGAACTGTTCCGCGGCGCCCGGGGATTCGGCGGGGAGATCGGCCACCTTCCGGTACGTACCGACGGGCCCCGCTGCCGGTGCGGGGCGGTCGGTTGCCTGGAACAGGCCGCCGGACTGGAGGCGATCCTCCGGGCCGCCGCACCCGAGCACGGCCCGCCCCCGGACGGGGTCCACGACTCCGGTCCCGAAGCCGGCCTGGCCGGAGTGATCCACCGGGCCGAAACGGGACAGCCCGGCGCGCTCCAGGCGATCCGGCAGGCCGGGACGTGGCTCGGGGTCGCGATCTCGTCCCTGCTCAACGTCGTCGACGTGGGGGCCGTCGTGCTCGGCGGGATCTACGGTCGGCTGGCC
>JARRQM010000148.1:0-7281 GCA_037381765.1 Kineosporiaceae bacterium | reverse complement strand
TGCACCCTCCGGCGATGAACAGGACGGGGACGATGAGGTGGACCACCCGGAAACGCCTCGACCGGAACCGCGGACCGCCCCGGAGACGGCCGGCCCCACGGACACCGCCCCGTCCCGGTACCGCATCACCTCGTCCCACCCGCACCGCATCACCTCGTCCCGCAGCGCTCCGGTTCCGGCGCGCGCCCGTCTCGTCGCACGCCCATTGTGCCGCCGCGCCGGTCCCGGCCAACCGGGCGACCGCCACGACCCGGGTCTGCGAGGATCACGTCCATGGCCGACCGGACACATCGCCAGATCTCGCTGGATCGGCTCGATGAGGGGGTGTACCTCGCCCGGAACGAGCGGGGCGGGCAGCTGCGCTTCGGCAGCCGTGCCGGTGACGCGTTCACCCCCGTGGAGCTGCTGCTCGCCGCGATCGCGGGGTGTTCCGCGGTGGACATCGACATCGTCACCGGTCGCCGGGCGACCCCGTCGACCTTTTCGGCCCTCGCCGAGGCCGAGTCGGTACGCGACGACACGGGCAACCTGCTCGACGGCATCGAGGTGAGTTTCCGGGTGCGTTTCCCCCCGGGGGCGGATGGTGACGCCGCCCGCGCCGTCCTGCCCTGGGCCCAGCGTATCTCCCGGGACCGGACCTGCACCGTGTCCCGCACCGTGGCGGCCGGAGTGCCGGTGGCCTTCCGGATCGCCGGGGAGGAGGTTGCCGGAGAGGACGCCCGCGCGGACGGGTGACGGGCCGGACCGGCCGCCCCACAGGGGCGAACCCACCGGGGCGGCCACGCAGATTCGGCCGCGCAACCGGTCCGGTACCGCAACCGGTCCGGCCGCGGTACCGGGGTTTCCGATCCGGCCGCCCGCCGCGCCGGGACCGGCCTACTGGTCGGGGAGTTCGACGACGACGCTGGTCGACTTGACCCGGGCGACCGCGAGCACCCCCGGTTCGAGGCCGAGCTCGTCCGCCGCTTCCCGACTGATCAGGGAGACCACCCGGAACGGTCCGGCCTGGATGTCCACCTGCGCCATCACCCCGTCCCGCTGCACCCGGGTGACGAGCCCGGTGAAACGGTTCCGGGCGGACTGGCCGACGATCCGGACCCCCTCAGTGACGGGAGTCTGGGTGGCGCTCTGCTCGGCGAAGCGGGCGAGTACCGCGCCGTCGACGGCGCGGCGACCGGAGGGGTCGGTCACCGTCTCCAGCCGCCCGGAATCGGCCCAGCGGCGGATCGTGTCATCGCTGACCCCGAGCAGCTCAGCTGCCTGACGGAAACGGAACAGGACCACTGGCCGAACCCTACCCGCCCGGCTCCCGCACCGGGTCCGGTCCCGGGACGGCGGGTTACCCGGTCGGGTCGGGGGTGCCGACGGGCAGCCGCAGGGTGAATGTCGTTCCCGTCCCGGGCTCGGACCGGAAGTCCAGCCGGCCCCCGTGCCGGTCGTGGACGAGGGTGCGGGCCGTAGTGAGCCCCTGCCCGGCACCCGCCCCGACGTCGCGGGTGGTGAAGAACGGGTCGAAAACGCGTCCGGCGATCTCCGGGGGGATCCCCACGCCGGTGTCCTCGACCTCGACGAGGACACCGTCGCCATCGGGTCGGGTACGCAAGGTGAGGGTGCCCCGCGGGCCTCCGGCGGCGAGTTTGTCGGACATCGCGTGGGCGGCGTTGATGACGAGGCTGAGCAGCACCTGGTTGATGTCCCCGGGGTTGCACCACACCGGCGGGAGTTCGGCCAGTTCGGTGACGGCATCGGCGCAGCCACCGATTTCGCCGGCGGCCACGACGACGGTGTTCCGGATCGCCTCGTTGAGGTCGACGAGGGCCCAGGACTCCCCCGAGGGCTGGCCGAACGCCTTCATCGCCGCGACGATCCCGGCCACCCGCCGGGCCCCGTCCAGGCTTTCCTCCAGGGCCTGCGGGATCTCGGTGAGCAGGTCCGCCGTGCTGTCCCCGGGGCCGGCTGCGGGAGATGTCCCCGCACCCGCCGCGGCGCCGGCGCCGGCCGCGGCACCCGTGTCGGCACCCGCGGTCTCCGGGCCGACCGTACAGAGCTGTTCGAAGGCGTCGGTGAGGAAGTGCAGGTTGCCGGTGATGAACTGCATCGGCGAGTTGATCTCGTGGGCGAGTCCGGCGGCGAGCTGCCCGACCGATTCGAGCTTCTGCGCGTGCCGCAGCTCGGTCTCCAGCCGGTGCCGTTCGGTGATGTCCTGCAGGCGGAGCATGACGCCGCCGACGGCCGGATCGTCGGGTCGAGGCGGCGCTCGCGTAGCCGAGCACCCCGTCCCGGTCGCAGACGACGGTGAGTTCCGCGGACCGCTGGACGAGGGACCGGAAACGTTCGGCGAGCAGGTTGTCCAGACACATCCCGAGTTCACCGGCGATGAGCCGGACGACGTCGCTGCGCCGGGCCGTGAAGGCGCCCCGGGTGAGCCGGTTCTCCATCACGAGCACGGCCCGGACGTCGCCGCGGGAGAACACCGGAACCGCCATCAGCGAGCAACGACGCAGCCCGTCGACGTAGGGGTCGGCCGCGAATCGGGGGTCAGCGGCGAGGTCGGCGACGATCACGTCTTCCTCGGTGCGCTGCACGTAGCGGACCACCGACGCGGGGATGAGGCCCTCGGTGACCGCCTCGTCGAGGGGCACCATGGCCCCGTCGGCATCACCGGGACGGGGGACGTTCCAGCCCGCGGACGGACCTTCGCGGAGCACGAGACGCACCCGGGTCGCGCCGGTGAGCAGGGCGAGGATCTCCTGCACCCGGTCCTGCAGGCGTCCGGGGGTCGTCTCGGTACCGAGGACCTGGAAGGCCCGGAGGATGGCGACGAGGTCGACGCCGTCGGAGGACACCATCCCCGGCATGGTCCGCGACGTCCCGGCCGCCGTCGCCGCCCGCGGCCGGGAGGACTCCCGGGACTGCGCCGCCGCGAGGTCGGCGAGTACGGGGAACTCCCGTTCCAGGGCGGCCACCTTGGCCCAGGCCCCCCAGCCGGCGTACCCGTCGCGGGCCCGGACCAGCACGGCCTCACCGGCCAGATCCCGCCGCTGCCCCAACAGGTAGCGGGCGTACCGTTCGGCGGCCAGCGCAGCATGCCCGGGGGCGCCGGCGGCGGTGGCCCGGAGCACTGCCGACTCGTAGTGCCGGGCGGCCGCGGCGTCGCCGCGGACCTGCGCGAGTTCCGCGGCGAGCAGGTCCCGGACATGGCCGAAGTTCGCCGGGGATTCCTCGGCCCGCTCGCTGACCCAGTCGAGCAGCGGGTCGAGTTCGGCCCGCAGCGCATCCCGCTCGGCCGGATCCGTCGACGGCAGGCGCCAGATCAGCCCGAGCGCGCGCCACAGCCGGGTCTGCGCGGTCGCCTGGGTGGCCTCCATGTACGGGACCAGCGCGACGGCCTCCGCACTGTGCCGGAACAGCCGGTCCGGGTCCCCGAAGACGGCTCCGAGCAGGGCGCTGCACACGTGCAGATTGGCTGCGGCGGTCCAGTTCGAGCCGAGCCCGGCGAGGTGGTCCTCGGCGACGAACCCCGGTTCGTCGAGGCTCCCGGGTGCCGCGGTACGCCCCTGGAGCGCGCGCATGGTCTGCCGGTAGACGACCAGGGTGGCCTCGGTGAAGGTGTTCCCGGTGCGCCGGCAGAACGCGATTCCCGCCTCCGTCTCGGCCTCTCCCACGGCGAGCGACGGACTGTGGGAGAGGGCGTGGTAGAGGGTGCTGAAGAAGGTGAACGAGGCGTTCCACAAGTCACCGGCGCGGACCAGGGCTTCCCGGGACTCCCGGGAGGCGTTCACGGTCACCTCGGCCGATTCGTACCAGGGCGAGGCGCTCAACGAGTAGAGGAAGAGGGCCTGGCCGCGCGGCCCCTCGTAGCCGCGGGCCTCGCATTCCGCGAGCACCCGGCGGACCACGGTGTACCCGGTGCGGTAGTCACCGGCGGCGGCGACCGTGGCGAACTCCGCATGGGCGAGCGGTCCGATGAGATGCGGGGACGGCCCGTGTTCGGCCCACAGCCGGGCCGCCTCGCCGATCAGCCAGACCATGATGGGGTCCCCGGCGAAGAACGCCGCCGGGACGACCCGGTTGATCAGCTCCCCGACCGCCACGGTCATCGGTGCGGGGGCGGGAGCGGTGGCGGCCCGTCCGTCCGGGACGGGGCCGGTGGCGGTGTCCCCCTCCGCGGCCAGGGCCCGCAGCTGGCGCACCCCCTCGGCGATCCCGGCGGCGAGGTCTTCCTCACCGGGAACCCGGGTGCCGAGGCGGCGCAGCGTCACCGTCCCCAGAACCGTCGCCTCAACCGGCATCCCCCGGTTGACCAGGGCGGATACCTGGGCAGCGGCGATCCGGGCTACGGATGCCGGGTCGGTGCAGCGGCGGGCCAACCGCAGGTGGTCGGCGTCGGCCTCGTCGAATCGCGCGGCCGCGCACAGCACGGCGTGGCGGCGTTCGAGGAGCGGGAGCACTCCCCCGTCACCCGGGCCGCCGGAGTCCGGGCCCCCGGCGCCCGCAGTGCCGGTCCCCGTGGTGCCGGTGCCCGTGGTACCGGTATCCGTGGTGCCGGTGCCCGAACCGTCCCCGGGATCCGGGCCGCCGAGCAGGTCGATGGCCGCACTCAGGTACCGCTCGGCCACTTCGTGGTTGGCCATCGCCGAGGCCTGCTCGGCCGCGGCCGCGAAGAGCGCGGGAACCTCGGCGATCTCGCCGGGATCCCGCAGCCCCGCGATCCCGGCGAGGTACTGTTCGGCGACGACCCCCGGGAAGTTCCCGTCCCGGCGCAGGCCCCGGGCCACGGCAAGGTGCCGGTCGTCGCGCTGTTCCTCCGGGATCGACGCGTGCACCGCCTGCAACACCCGATCGTGCCGGAAGTGCAGGGTTCCCGTGCCGGTGCGGTCGAGCAGCAGCAGGCCGTCTTCCAGCGCGGGCAGCCAGGGTTCCTCCTCCCCGGCCGCGGTGGCGACCCGGGCCAGCGGGAGTTCCACGGCACCGCCCAGGCAGGCGAGGGTCCGCAACACGTCCCGGGTGCGTTCGGGCAGGCGGGCCACCCGTTCGGCGATCAGCCGGCCGACGTCCCCCGTCCCGATGAACCCCTGGACCTGGGCGATGTCCCAGCGCCACCCGTCGTCGGTGAGCCGCAGCGCACCCTCCCGGCGCAGGCCGTTGACGAGTTCGACGGTGTCGAACGGATTCCCCCCGGTATGCGCGGCGACGAGGCCGGCGAGTTCCCCGGCGACCGCCGCCGGGATCCGGAGCATCTCGGCGAGGAAGGTGCCGAGGTCCGCGGCGGGCAGGTTGCCGAGCGAGATCGGGTCGCCGATGCAACCCAGCCGGGTCCAGCGGGTGAGCATCCCGGCGAGCGGGTGCGTGACGGGGACCTCCTCGTCCCGGTAGCCGCCGACGACGAACACCCCGGACAACCCGTCCTCGGTGAGGATCGCGTCGAGGGCACCGAGCGCGAGCCCGGAGGCCCACTGCAGATCGTCGAGCACCATCACGACCGGCCGGTCCGGGCCGGCCACGGCAGCGAGCGTCTGCACGATCGCCCGGTGGCCGCGCCGGGCCGCCTCGGCCGGGTCTCCGGACCAGGGCACCCCCGGCAGGTCGAGGAGCATGCCGAGCTCCGGGACCATCGCGATGAGGTGCGGCGCGTTCTCCCCGAGCCCTTCCCGCAGCCGCTCCCGCACCGCGGTGACCTCGGCCTCCGGTTCGGCGAGCAGCAGCCGCCCGAGCGAACGCAGGCAGGCGACCACGGAGCCGGTGACCTGGCCCCGACGGACCTGGTCATCCTTTCCGGCGACGAACCAGCCTGCCCCGGCCGCCGACACCAGCGGGCGCAGCCCGTCCAGCAACGCCGTCTTGCCGACCCCGGGCGGCCCGGAGACGAGCACCCCGCGCGGTCCGCCGCCGGACAGGGCGGCATCGAACGCCGTACGCAGCGCCGTCGCCTCGGCCTGACGGCCGACGAGCCGCGACGGCGCGGACATCCGCGGCGGGAAGTCGGTCTCCCCCAGCGGGAAGGAGGCCGACATCGGGTCGTCGGCGCCGGCGAGCCGGGCCAGGTCGCGGGCCAGGCCCTCGGCCCCGGAATACCGGTGGTCGGGTTCCTTCGCGAGTAGCCGCATGACGATCGCCGAGAGCACCGGCGGGGTTCCGGGGGCCACCGCCGACGGCGGGGCCGGATCACGGGCCAGATGGGCGTGCAGGAGTTCCAGGGCGTCCTGCTCGGAGCCGCCGAACGGCGGTTGCCCGGTGATCAGCTCGTAGAGCACGGCGCCGAAAGAGTACAGGTCGACGCGATGGTCGACGGCCCGACCGGTACGCCCGGTCAGTTCGGGGGCGAGGTAGGGCAGGGTTCCGGCGATCTCGGTGGGGTGGGTGAACTCCGGCCGGTCGTCGGCGAAGGTCGTCGCCAGCTCGTAGTCGACGAGCATCGGATCCGACCCGTCCGCGCGGACCAGGACGTTGCCCGGGGACATGTCCCGGTGCAGCACGCCGGCGGCGTGCACTCCGGCGAGGACCCGGGCCGTATCCCGGGCCAGGGCGAGCAGTGGGGCTCCCCGGAGCGGGCCGTCCGGACCCCGCCCGTCCAGGTAGTCGGCGAGGCTGAGGTGCCCGGTGTCGTCGATCAGCAGGGTGGCCGTACCGGCCCGGGAATCCTCGGCGGCGAGCCGGGGGACCCCGGGAACGGCGGACAGCCGTTCCAGAATCGCCCGCTCGGCCCGGACCCGGGCCGGGCCGTCCGCGCCGTCGCACTGTTTGCGGATCACCGTCCCGGTGGCGCCGGTCTCTCGAGTCACCATGGTGCGGTGGCTGTGGTGGAGCACCTGAGACCGGTCGAGGGCCATACCTGCCTCCCCTCCGTCCGTGCCCGCGGAGCACGGTGCCGCCGGGTGCGGGATCCCCGTGCGCGGTCGCGGGCCCGCGGCCGTCCAGTGAGGAGATCGGCGCGCCCGGTCCGCCACTGAAGTCGCCGGGAGCCAGGGCCGGGAGGATCAGCGGCGGGTAGGGACGGACCGGGGACGACGCGCCGCCCCGGACAGGGACGACCGCGTGACGATCAACCCGGTGGTCCGTTTCGGGAGCTGGTCCGGGCGTCGTAGGCCGCCCGGGCCTGCTCCACCTGCGGGGTCCGGGCCTCGACGAGGTCGATGAGCCGGGTGAGGGTGTCAGCGGCGGCCTGCCCGAAGTCGGTGAGCGTGTACTCCACCCGGGGCGGGATGGCCGCCTGGACCTCGCGGGTGACCAGGCCGTCCCGTTCGAGGGCGTGCAGGGTCTGCGCGAGCATCTTCTCGCTGA
>JARRQM010000147.1:0-5045 GCA_037381765.1 Kineosporiaceae bacterium | reverse complement strand
CTGCCGCGTGTCCGCGGCCCGATGGCCTAGCGTGGAGCCGTGTCCCGGCAGCACGGTGTTCCCCCAAAGGCCCTGGTCATCAACAGCGGCTCGTCCTCGCTGAAGTACCGGTTACTCGACCCCGACAGCGGCACGCTGATCGCCGGAGGCCAGGTCGATCGCCTCGGCGTCGACGACGGCCACCTGGAGCACCGGTCCGCCGGAACGGGTGACCCTCTGCACCTACCCGGCCCGTTCCCGGATCACGCCGCGGCCTTGAGGGGCATGCTGGACGCCTTCGCCCGGACCGGAACATCCCTGTCCGAGCACCCCCCGGACGTCGTCGGGCACCGCGTCGTGCACGGCGGAGCGGACTTCCTCGCACCGGTCGTCGTCGACGAGAAGGTACTCACCCGGCTGGACGAGATCGCCCCGCTGGCGCCACTGCACAACCCGGTCAACATCGCCGGGATCCGCGCCACCCTGCGGCTGTTCCCCGACATCCGCCAGGTGGCGGTGTTCGACACGGCGTTCCACGCCACGTTGCCGGCCCGGGCCGCCGGCTACGCGGTTCCCCAGCTGTGGCGGGAACGCTACGGCGTACGCCGCTACGGGTTCCACGGCATCTCCTACGCCTACGTGAGCCGGGCGGCGGCGCAACTCCTGGGGCGCGACCCGGCCGTGACGAACCTCATCGTCCTGCATCTCGGCAACGGGGCGAGCGCCTGCGCCGTGGCCGGCGGACGCAGCATCGACACCTCCATGGGGTTGACCCCGTTGCAGGGACTCGTGATGGGCACCCGCAGCGGGGACATCGACCCCGGACTCGCCCCCTACCTGGAACGGGTCGCCGGGATGTCCGGCGCGGAAGTCGACCACGCGCTGAACCACGAGTCGGGACTCCTCGGCCTCACCGGGGACAGCGACCTGCGGGAAGTGACCCGCCGGGCCGCCGAACGGGACCTCACCGCGCTCGCCGCCCTCGAACTTTACTGCTATAGGATCCGCAGCTACGTAGGCGCCTACTACGCGGCCCTGGGACGGGTGGACGCCGTGGTGTTCACCGCCGGCGTGGGCGAACACTCCCCGGTGGTCCGGGAACAGAGTCTGACCGGACTGGACCGGCTGGGGATCATCGTCGACCCGGAACAGAACCGGGCGCCCTCGCGGACCGCCCGGGTGATCAGCCCCGAGGACGCGGAGGTACCTGTTCTGGTGGTTCCCACCGACGAAGAACGCGAGATCGCCGCGCAGGCCTGGACGACAGCCCGTGGGTGATCCCCGAGGCTCGCGCCGCCGCCGCCGTGGCCGCGAGGAGGACTTCCCACCGCCGCTGCTCGGGTCGGACCCGGGCGCCGACGACCGGTCGGCACGCGCCACCGGGCCCGGCGACGTCGCGGACCCCGCCCCCTACCGGGACACCGGAACCCGACGGCTGCGATCCGGTTCCCGCCGCGACGCCGATTCCCGCGACCGGGCCGGCGCCGATCAGTTCCAGGACACCGGCGGGCACATCCCCGCCCACGCCCGGGGCTGGGACACCAGCACCGGGAACATCCCCCCGCAGGACCCCGCACCCCGCGGCTACGACCGGCGCGACGCCGGCTCCCGCAGCCCGTACGGGGCCGCCGACCCGTCGCTGACCAACCGGGGCGAGGGATGGGTGCGACTCGACGCCCCCGGAGACCCCCAGGACCTCCAGGACCCGCAGGACCACCGGGACGACCCGGGACGCGGCTACCCGGTATCCCCGGCGGACCGGCTCCCCCCGGGCGACCCTCCCCCCGCATCGGACCGGCACCGGAACGGCGACGCAGCCGATGACGGGCCTTCCCGGGGGCGTCCCCGGGGCAGACGTCGCGTCATCGTGCCGCTGCTGCTCATCGTGCTCGTCGGCTGGACGGCGACCGCGGTGTTCCCGGTGTCCGGCCCGGCACCGCTCGCCTCGCTGCTCGCCGTGCTCGCCATGGGAGTGCCGCTCGTCACCCTCATCGTCATCCCGGTGCTCGGGATCGCCCTGCTACGCCGCCGCTGGTCCCTCGCCGTCGTCACGGTCCTCGTGGCGGTAGGGCCGTGGCTGCTCGTGTTCAGCTCCCTGTCCTCCGCGGACCCGGCGGCCAGGAACGCCCGAACGGTCCGGGTGCTCGTCGTCAATGCCCGGGCCGGAGCCGCCGACGCGAACCGCATCGTGGACGAGACGCACACCCAGAACGCCGACGTCCTCGTCATCACCGGACTGTCCCCGACCCTCGCGCACGACCTCACCACGGACGGGATCAACACCACGCTCACCCCGGTTTCGGTACTCACCCCCTCCCCCGCGACGGCCGGGATCGGGGTGTACAGCCGGCTTCCCGCCAGCGACGTGGAACAGCTGCACACGACGCACTGGCCCGCAGTGCGGGCGAAGCTGTCCCTCGGGAAGGGCACCTTCACCTTCGTCGCCGTGAACGTCCCGCCGCCCACCCCGTCCAGGGTGACGACCTGGGAGTCGGATCTCGCGGGGGTACGCGAGGCGGCGAATGTCGCCGGCACGGTCGCCGTCGCCGGAACCCTCAACGCGACGGCCTGGAACCCGCAGCTGCGGGCGGTCACGTCGGGGCGGCTCTACGACGTGACCGCGGTCCTCGGCAAGGGGCTGCGCCCGACCTGGCCGAGTTGGCTGCCGATCCCCGTGGTGTCCACCGAACACGTCCTCGTCACCGGGAACGTCGGAGTGACCCAGGTCGAGACGGCACCGGTGACCGGCAGCGACCACCGGTGCATCCTCGCCGCCCTGCGGGTACCGCAGGACTGACCGGCAAGGACCGACCGGCAAGGACTGAAAAGACTAACCAGCAAGGACTGACCGGCAATGCCGGTCCCCGCCGACCTGAACCGGCGGGGACCGGCCCCGTTGCCTCGTCCCCTGCTTGGCTCCGACTACTCGGCCTTGCTCCGCTCCGCGACCTGCTCCTCGTACTTGGTGCGAACCTCGTCCATGTCCAGTTCCCGCACCTGACGCAGCAGATCCTCCAGCGCGGCCTCGGGCAGGGCACCGGGCTGCCCGAAGACGGGGATCCCGTCCCGGTAGATCACCAGTGTCGGGATCGAGGTGATCCCGTACATTCCAGCGATCTCGGGCTGCGCCTCGGTGTCCACCTTGACGAACTTCGCATCCGTGTACTTTTCGGAGGCCCGCTCGAAGATCGGGGCGAACACCTGGCACGGACGGCACCAGGCGGCCCAGAAGTCGATGAGGACGATCCCGTCCTTCACCGTCTCGTCATGGCTGGCAGGGGTCATGGTCAGGGTGGCCATGGCCACGCCTCCTATCGCTCGGTTCAACTCCGGTAGTACCCGGTCCGGTTCCCCCAACAGTAACTGCGAGGTCACCATTCCCTCGCATTCACCGGGAAGCCCGGATGGGCCTTTTCGGCCGCGCCGCGGCCGAACCACCACACCGCCGTGCGGTCGGACCACCACACCACACCGCGGCCGAACCATCGCCTGGCCGGGCGGCCCCCGCCCACCGCCCGCGGTGCGCCCGTGGCACGGACCACGCCCGCGGGTCTTCTCCCCGGTGGGGTTTCCGCCGCTAGGGTCCGTCCCATCGGTCCCGTCCGCGGCCTACCGCCACACCCGGTGCACCGCACGGAGGGAGAACCATGACGACCACGGAAACCGCCTCCGGAGACGGGCACCCGATCACCCGGGTACTCGTCGCGAACCGGGGAGAGATCGCCGTCCGGATCGTCCGGGCCTGCCGGGACGCCGGGATCGCCGCCGTCGCCGTGTACGCGGACCCGGACCGGGACGCCCTGCACGTGCGACTCGCCGACGACGCCTACACCCTCGACGGTTCCGTTCCCGGCGACAGCTACCTCGCCGGGGACAAACTGCTCGCCATCGCCGCCCGCAGCGGCTGCGACGCCGTCCATCCCGGATACGGCTTCCTCGCCGAGAACCCGGACTTCGCCCGGGCCGTGATCGACGCGGGACTCACCTGGGTGGGCCCGCCGCCGTCGGCGATCGACGCGCTCGGCGACAAGGTCCGGGCCCGCCACCTCGCGCAGCGGGCGGGCGCCCCGCTGGTGCCCGGCACCGACGGCCCGGTGGACGGCACCGACGAGGTGCTGGCCTTCGCCCGCGAACACGGGCTGCCGGTCGCGATCAAGGCCGCCTTCGGCGGCGGTGGGCGGGGCCTGAAGGTGGCCCGTTCCCTGCAGGAGATCCCCGACCTGTATGCGTCGGCGGTCCGCGAGGCGGTCACCGCGTTCGGGCGCGGCGAGTGTTTCGTCGAGCGGTTCCTCGACCGTCCCCGGCATGTGGAGACCCAGTGCCTGGCCGACGCCCACGGCAACGTCGTCGTCGTGTCCACCCGGGACTGCACCCTGCAGCGGCGCAACCAGAAGCTCGTCGAGGAGGCCCCGGCCCCGTTCCTGACCCCGGCGCAGAACGCCGAACTGTACCGGGCCTCGAAGGCGATCCTCCGGGAAGCCGGCTACGTCGGCGCGGGGACCTGCGAATTCCTGCTCGGCACCGACGGCACCCTGTCCTTCCTCGAAGTGAACACCCGGCTCCAGGTCGAGCACCCGGTCACCGAGGAGATCACCGGAATCGACCTCGTCGGGGAACAGCTGCGGATCGCCGCCGGGGAACCCCTCGGCTACGACGACCCTCCGGCCCGCGGTCACGCCGTCGAGTTCCGGGTCAACGGCGAGGACCCGGGGCAGAACTTCCTCCCCCGACCGGGCACGGTCACCGTGTGGGAGCCGCCGGGCGGACCCGGGGTGCGGCTGGACTCCGGGGTCGCCGCCGGGACGGTGGTCGGCGGGGCGTTCGACTCGCTGCTCGGCAAGCTCATCGTCACCGGTGCGGACCGGCAGCAGGCGCTGCGCCGGGCACGCCGGGCACTCGCCGAGTTCACCGTCGAGGGCCTGCCCACGGTGCTGCCCTTCCACCGGGCCGTCGTCGACCACCCGGACTTCGCCCCGGACCGCCCCGACCGGCCGTTCGCCGTGCACACCCGGTGGATCGAGGCGGACTTCGACAACACGATCCCGCCGTGGGCCGGGGACGCCGGC
>JARRQM010000146.1:0-8178 GCA_037381765.1 Kineosporiaceae bacterium | reverse complement strand
TGAGCCTGCACGGTAGTGAACCGCTCGTCGACGAGACGAACCGGGACCGGGTTGACCGCCGAGGCGACCGCCTGCGCGTACCACGTGCGGTCGCCGCGGCGGGCCCCTCAGTCCCGGCGAGTCCGGTCGGCAGCCCAATCACGACTTCGAGTGCACCACACTCCTCGACGAGCTGGGTAATCCGTGGCAGGCCGGCACCCCGGCCGCGACGGTCCACCGTCTCCACCGGAGTGGCCAGGATCCCGTCGGGATCGCACCGGGCCACCCCGATCCGGACGCTGCCGACGTCGACACCGAGCCGGACTCCGCGACGCACGGCGGCGCCTCACCCACCTGCGGTGACGCGTTCACCGACGGCGTGCTCCACCCGGAGCAGCGCCTGCCCGAGCTTGCCCGGGTCGCTGCCCCCGCCCTGGGCCACGTCGGGTCTGCCGCCACCACCGCCGCCGAGCACCCGAGCGGCCTCCTTGACCAGGTCACCGGCGGACACCCCCCACCGGCGGGCCTGCTCATTCGTCGCCACGACGACCACCGGACGGCCCTTGGCGACCCCGCCGACCCCGACCACCGCCGGGCTCGCCTCACCCATCCGGGTGCGCACCTCCAGGGCCAGTGAACGCAGGTCGTCCGCGGTGGCCTGCCCCGCGTCGTGGGTGGTCACCCGGACCCCGAAGACGTCCGAAGGGGCGGCAGCCATCCCGGAGGCGGCCTGCAGCACCTGACCGGCCCGCAATCCGTCGATCTCCCGCTGGGCATCGCGCAGCTGGGCGACGAGGGCGGCGACCCGGTCGGGCAGTTCCTCCGGACGCGCCTTGAGCGCCTCGGTGAGCTGGGAGACGACGACATGTTCCCGGGCGGAGTACGCGTAGGCATCGGCCCCGACCAGGGCCTCGACCCGGCGCACCCCCGACCCGATGGAGCCCTCACCGAGCAGCTTGACCAGGCCGAGCTGGCCGGACCGGCGGGCGTGGGTGCCCGCGCACAGTTCCCGGGACCAGTCCCCGACGGAGATCACCCGGACCTGGTCCCCGTACTTCTCCCCGAACAGGGCCATCGCCCCGGCCGCACGCGCCTCGTCCTGGGTCATCACCTCCGCCCGGACCTCAAGGTCCTCGGCGAGCAGGGCGTTCACCCGGGCCTCGACGTCCCGGAGCAAACCGGTGGACACCGCCGCCGAGGCGTGGAAGTCGAACCGGAACCGCCCCGGGGAGTTCTCCGACCCCGCCTGGGTCGCGGTCTCGCCGAGCGCCTCCCGGAACGCCTTGTGCACCATGTGCGTCGCGGTGTGCGAACGGCTGATCGCCTTACGCCGGTCGATATCGACGACGGCCTGGACCGACGCCCCGACGGTGAGTTCCCCGCTGCCGATCCGGCAACGGTGCACGATCAACCCGGTGATCGGGGCCTGCACATCCTCGACCCGGACGACGGTGCCGTCCTGCTGGAGGGTTCCGGTGTCGGCGAGCTGGCCACCACCCTCGGCGTAGAAGGGGGTCCGGTCCAGGATCACCTCCCTGCGCGACGACCTCCTCGTAGCCGGTGAAGACCACCGGCCCGGACAGGGTGTCGGTGATCCCCCGGTAGGCGGACAGGTCGCTGTGCCCGGTCTTCTTCGCCCGCGCGTCGGCCTTCCCCTTCGCCCGCTGCTCCGCCATCAACCGGCGGAACTCCTGCTCATCCACCGACAGGCCCTGTTCGGCGGCCATCTCCAAGGTCAGGTCGATGGGGAAGCCGTAGGTGTCGTGCAGCCGGAAGGCCTGGGCGCCGCCGATCCGTGTCGTCCCGGCGGTCTTCGCCTCGCGCACCGCGAGGTCCAGGATGCTCGTCCCGGAGGCGAGGGTGCGCCGGAAGGACTCTTCCTCCACCGCGGCGATCTCGGAGATCCGGTCGAACCCGGTGGACAGCTCCGGGTAGGACAACGCCATCTTGTCCTTGGACACGGTGAGCAGGTCCAGCAGCACCGGATCGGTGACGCCGAGCAGCCGCACCGAACGGATCGCCCGGCGCAGCAGACGGCGCAGCACGTACCCGCGGGCCTCGTTGGACGGAGCGACCCCGTCGCCGATCAGCATCAGACCGCTGCGCACATGGTCGGCGACGACCCGCATCCGCACGTCATCTGCCGGGTCCGCGCCGTAGCGGCGCCCGGACAGCTCCTGCATCCGGGCGATCACCGGGAAGACCTCATCGCCCTCGTAGAGGTTTTCCACCCCCTGGAGCAGGAACGCCATCCGTTCCAGGCCCATCCCGGTGTCGATGTTCTTCGCCGGCAGCTCCCCGGCGATGTCGAAGTCGACCTTGCTGCGCACCGCGGACAGGTCGTCCTGCATGAAGACGAGGTTCCAGAACTCCAGGTAGCGGTCCTCGTCGGCCTCGGGACCGCCCTCAGGCCCGTACTTCGCGCCCCGGTCCAGGTAGATCTCGCTGCACGGACCGCCGGGTCCGGGCACCCCCATACTCCAGTAGTTGTCCTTCGGGCCCCGGCGGACGATGCGGTCCGCGGGCAGCCCGGCCACCTTGCGCCACAGCCCGATCGACTCCTCGTCGTCGTGCAGCACGGTGACCCACAACCGGGACTCGTCCAGCCCGAACCCGCCGTCGGCGACCGGACGGGTGCTCAACTCCCAGGCGAGCTCGATCGCCCGCTCCTTGAAGTAGTCACCGAAGGAGAAGTTGCCGTTCATCTGGAAGAACGTGGCGTGCCGGTCGGTCTTCCCGACCTCCTCGATGTCGAGGGTGCGCACCACCTTCTGCACGCTCGTCGCCCGGGCGTACGGTGGGGCCTCCTGGCCGAGGAAGTACGGCTTGAACGGCACCATGCCGGCGTTGACGAACAGCAGGGTCGGATCGTCGTACAGCAGCGGTGCGCTGGGTACGACGGTGTGCCCCCGTTCGGAGAAGAACTGCAGCCAGCGACGGCGGATCTCGGCCGTCTCCATCGGTATGACCTCCGGGTGGTGGTGGGATGCCGGGTGGTGCGTGGGCGCCGGGGCGGCGTCAGCGATCCCGGCGCGCTGCCGTGGGGTCGTCGAGCAGGGCCCGTGCCGCCTCGGCGTCGAGGGTGCCCGCATCGACCCCGAGGGCGATGCGCAACTCGTTCTCGCGTTCGGCCATCCCGTCCCGGACGGCGTCAGCGAGGTCGCGCAGGCCGTCCCCGATGGAGGCGGCGGAACGCCCGATCCCCTCTGGAGTGTAGGCCCGGGCGGCCTTCGTCACCGCGCGCACCGCCAGGGCACCCGCCGAGGCGCCCAGCGCCACCCAGAACAGCCTGCGCACCGGTCAGTCCTTCCCCCGCCGGCCGTGCCGGCCGGACATCGCCTGGCGCACCCCGTAGCTGAAGGCGGCGACCTTGACCAGGGGCGACCCCAGCGTCGCGGAGAACAAAGAGGTGAGGGCCGAGACGTTGGTGGAGACCTGGGCGACGTTCGTGGTGATCGCGTCGACCTTGACCAGCTGCTCGTTCGTCGTCGCCACCGTCGTCGTCACCTCGGCGAGCAGCGGCAGGCTGCCCTCGGACAGCTCCCGCACGGTGACCCGGGTCTCCTCCAGCACCTTGCCGAGTTTCACCAACGGGTAGGCGATGAAACCGACGAGCAGCACGAAGGCGAGCGCGGCGATCAACCCCGCGACATCTCCCACCGACATGTGAGTCCCCTCCGCTCGACCGTGCACCCGACCCTACCGCGACGTCGGACGGAGCAGCGCACGCAGCCGGGCCAGCCGCGCACGGAGTTCCCGTTCGTCGCCGTGCCCGGTCGGGTCGTAGTAGTTCCGGCCGGCCAGGTCGTCGGGCGCGTACTGCTGGGCGACCACCCCGCGCGGATCATCGTGGGCGTACCGGTAGCCGCGGCCGTGCCCCAACCGGGCCGCCCCCGGGTAGTGGCCGTCCCGCAAGTGGGCGGGCACCGGCCCGCCGAGCCCCGCCCGGATGTCACCGACGGCCCGGGCAATCGCCTGATAACAGGCATTCGATTTCGGGGCCAGGGCGAGGTGGACGGCGGCCTGGGCGAGGATGATCCGGGCCTCCGGCATCCCGACCAGCTGGACCGCTTGCGCCGCCGCCACCGCGACCTGCAGCGCGCTCGGGTCGGCGGTGCCGATGTCCTCACTCGCGGAGACCATCAGGCGGCGGGCGACGAACCTCGGGTCCTCCCCCGCCTCCAGCATCCGGGCCAGGTAGTGCAGGGTGGCATCGACATCGGAACCGCGCACGGACTTGATGAAAGCGCTGGCCACGTCGTAGTGCTGATCCCCGGCCCGGTCGTAGCGCACCGCGGCCCGGTCCACGGCCCGTTCGGCCACCGCCAGCCCCACGGTCACCGGCCCGTCCCCGGCGTCCCCGGCGTCCCCGGCACCGTCCGGCTCGTCCCCGGCACCGTCCGACTCGTCACCGGCACCGTCCGGCTCGTCCCCGGCCCGGTCCGGCCCGTCCCCGGCACCGTCCGGCCCGGCTCCGGCCTCGGCGGTCCCGGCGGCGGCATCGAGGGCTGCCCCGGCCGCGGCCTCCAAAGCGGTCAGCGCCGCCCGGGCATCGCCGCCGGCGATCCGCACCAGATGCGCGCGGGCCTGCGGGTCCAGCCGCACCGACCCGGCCAACCCGGCCGGGTCAGCCACCGCCCGATCCAACAGGGTGCCGACCTCGGTCTCGGTGAGCGGCTGCAAGGTGAGCAACAACGAACGGGACAGCAGCGGGGCAACCACCGAGAAACTCGGATTCTCCGTGGTCGCCGCCACCAGGATGACCCAGCGGTTCTCCACCCCGGGTAACACGGCATCCTGCTGGGCCTTGGTGAACCGGTGGATCTCGTCCAGGAAGAGCACCGTCTCCCGGCGGTGCAGATCCCGGTCGTCCCGGGCTGCCTCCATCACCCGGCGGACATCCTTCACCCCGGCGGTCACCGCGGACAGCTCGACGAAAGCCCGTCCGGTGGCCCGGGAAACGATGTGCGCCAACGTCGTCTTCCCGGTCCCCGGCGGCCCCCAGAGCAGCACCGAGGCCGGCCCCGCCGGTCCGGCGCTGCGCTCGGCGAGACGACGCAGCGGCGACCCGGCGGCGAGCAGATGCTGCTGGCCGACCACCTCGTCGAGGGTGCGCGGACGCATCCGCACCGCGAGCGGGCGGGTCATCCCGGCCGCGGCGGCCCCGGACCGGGACACGCCAGGCGGTTCCGCCATGGAGGCGGAGAACAGGTCGCTCACACCTGCCACGCTAGCGCCGTGCTCACCGCCCTCGGTTCCTGGATCGCCCGGCACCCCCGCATGGTGGTGCTGCTCTGGTTGATCGCGGTCACCGCCGGCTTCGCCGGGGCCGCCGGTGACCTCGGCGGGCAAGGCCTGTTCGACCGGCTGCACAGCGGGGTGCCGACAGTCCCCGGCAACGGCAGCACCGCCCAGGACCTGCTCGACCGGACCGCACCGACCTCCGCCACGGTGTACCTCGTCCTCGACCAGGTCGACCCCGACGACCCGGCGGTGGGCGACGCGATCGGCACGGCCGCCACCGACCTCGCCGCCGTCCCCGGGGTGGCCGCCGTCCGGC
The DNA here is from genome assembly GCA_037381765.1 of Kineosporiaceae bacterium. Taxonomy (GTDB): domain Bacteria; phylum Actinomycetota; class Actinomycetes; order Actinomycetales; family Kineosporiaceae; genus JARRQM01. The sequence goes on along the minus strand of JARRQM010000146.1, from coordinate 2,639 downwards.
ACCCCTACCTCGCCGCGGATCCCCGCGCCGATCCGGCGACGGCGGCGCTGCTGTCCGCCGACGGCCGGGCCGTCCTGGTCACCGTCGACCTCTCCCGCAACGACGACGAGGCCGCGGTGGACACCCTGCGCGCCCGGGTCCGGGACCGGCTGGCCCGGGTCGGCGACGAGATCCCCGGTTCCCGGACGCTCCTCGGCAGCGAGGCCGGGCTCGTCGAAGCCGTCACCGATCAGGTGCCGGTCGACCTGCGCACCGGGGAGAGCATCGCCCTGCCGGTGAGCCTCGCGGTCATGGTGCTCGTCTTCGGCGGCCTGCTCGCCGCCGGGCTCCCGCTGGTCGGCGCGATCGCGAGTATCGGTGGTGCCCTCGCCAGCCTGCTCGGCTTCACCTACCTGATGGACCTCGACGCGAGCGTGGTCAACGTGGTCACCGTGCTCGGCCTCGGCCTGTGCATCGACTACGGCCTGCTGATGTCCAGCCGCTACCGGGAGGAGCTGCGGGCCCGCCCCGAAGGGGAAGACCCGGCGCTGCGGCGACGGATCGCCCTGGAACGCACCCTCGCCACGGCCGGACGCACGGTCACCTTCAGCGCGGTCACCGTGGCGATCAGCTCCGCCGGGCTGCTGCTGTTCCGGGCCGATCTGCTCCGGGCGGTCGGCGCGGCTGCGGTGAGCGTCGTCCTCATCGCCTTGTTCGTCGCCCTCACCCTGGTTCCGGCGCTGCTCGCCCTCGCCGGTGAGCGACTGATCCGGCCCGGCATCACCCACCGCGTCCCCGGGCTCCGCACGCTCGCCGTCCGGTTCGGCGACATCGCCCCCGCCGAGGGACGGTTCTCCCAACTCGCCGCCGGGATGCAGCGGCGACCGGGACTGGTCGTCCTCATCGTCCTCGGCCTGCTGGGGCTCGCCGCACTCCCGGTCACCGGCGCCCGGCTGGTCAACTCCGGCAGCGGGCTGCTCCCCGTGGACGCCCCGCAACGGCAGCTGTTCGACACCCTCACCGAACGGTTCCCGAAGGCCGCGACCCCCACCGCCGCGACCCCCACCGTGCTCGTCGTCGCCCGGGCACCGGCCGCGCAGGTACGTCCCTGGGCGGAAGGCTCGGTACGGGCCATGCCGGGGGTGTCCTCGGTCACCGAGGTGCACGAGCAGACCCAGGACGGGGTGAGCGTGTCGGTGTTCGGGGTGCGCCCGCAGGGTGAGGTCACCTCGGCCCAGGCCCGGTCGGTACTCGCCGGGGTCCGCACCGCCCGCCCCGGATTCGACGTGTACGCCACCGGCCGCACCGCCTACGTCGTGGACTTCGTCGACGACCTGTTCCGCAGTGCCCCCGCAGCGATCGGCCTGGTCGTCGCCGCCACCTTCATCCTGCTCTTCCTGATGACCGGATCCGTGCTCGTCCCGGTGAAGGCCCTGGTGATGAACGTGGTCTCGCTCGGCGCCACCTTCGGGATGCTGGTCTGGGTGTTCCAGGACGGGCACCTCGCCTCCGTCCTCGGGTTCACCCCGACCGGCGGGATCGAGACGATGATCCCGGCGATCACCCTCGCCTTCGGATTCGGCCTGGCCATGGACTACGAGGTGTTCCTGCTCTCCCGGATCAAGGAACTGCATGAGGCGGGTGCCGGCAACGACGAGGCGGTCCGCCGGGGACTGCAGGCCTCGGGCCGGATCATCACCTCGGCCGCGCTGATCATCGTCATCGTCTTCGCCGGGTTCGCCGGCGGGCAGCTGCTGGTCATCAAGGAGATGGGGATGGCCCTGGCGATCGCCGTCGCCGTGGACGCCACCCTCGTCCGGATGCTGCTCGTACCGGCGACGATGTCCCTGCTCGGGGAGTGGAACTGGTGGGCCCCGGGCCCGTTGCAGCGGTTGCACGACCGGATCGGGATCCGCGAACACCCCGCCGACGGTCAACCGCCGGCGGGGTAACAACTGTCCGGCGACCGACGGGCAACCGCCGGCGGGGTGGCAGGTTGGCGGGGTCAGTCCCGGGCCGGCGGCGCCGGAGCCGCGTCCACCCCGGCCTCCTTCCGCTGCGCCACCGTGATCGGCGCCGGCGCGCCGGTGAGCGGGTCGAACCCGCCACCGGACTTGGGGAAGGCGATCACCTCACGGATCGAGTCCGCCCCGGCCAGCAACATGACGATGCGGTCCCAGCCGAAGGCGATCCCGCCGTGCGGCGGCGCACCGAACCGGAAAGCGTCCAGCAACCAGCCGAACTTCTCCTGCGCCTCCTGCTCGCCGAGGCCCATCAAGGCGAACACCCGTTCCTGGACGTCCCGGCGGTGGATACGGATCGACCCGCCACCGATCTCGTTGCCGTTGCAGACGATGTCGTAGGCATAGGCCAGGGCGTTGCCCGGGTCGGACTCGAAGCGATCGATCCACTCCGGGGTCGGTGAGGTGAAAGCGTGGTGCACGGCCGTCCAGGCCCCGCCACCGACGGCGACGTCATCATCGGTGCCGGTGGGCTTGAACAGTGGAGCGTCCACGACCCAGACGAAGGACCAGGCCGACTCGTCGACCAGGCCGACCCTACGGGCGATCTCCTGACGTACCGCGCCCAGCAGGGCCCGGGAGGACGTAGCGTCTCCCGCGGCGAAGAAGATGCAGTCCCCCGGACTCGCTCCGACGTGG
>JARRQM010000145.1:0-5067 GCA_037381765.1 Kineosporiaceae bacterium | reverse complement strand
CCGGTGCTGACCGCCCGGTGCTGACCGCCCGGTGCCGACCGCCCGGTGCCGACCGCCCGGTGCCGACCGCCCGGTGCCGGCTGCCCGATGCTGACCGCCCGGAACGGGCCAACGGGAGCCAGAGGACACCGGGCGCGAGCGGGACACCGAGGGGCGAAGGCCCTGAACGTAGACGTCCGTGCTGGTGAGCGCCCGGTAGCCGGTCCGGCGGGCCCGGTCCGTTCCTCCCGCTGTGGACAACGTGCCGCGCCCCGATCCGGTCCCCCCGACATCGTCGCTGGACGGGCGCTACCCGCGTCCCGCACACCGGGTGCCACCCGCGTCATGCACAGCTGGGGACAACGCTGTGGACATTCCGCTGTCCGAGGGTTCACGCACCGTGGTCGACCCCGCGGAGAGGCCGGTGCGACCCCCTTCCGACGACACCGTCGCGTCGAACAGATGACCGATCGGTTAACTCCGCCGACGGCCTGGGGAGAAGCTGTGGATCAGGAGGGGAGAACCCCCGGCACGGTGTGGACAACGTGGCTCAAACGGTGAACACCGGACACACCCCTCGGTGGACACCCCTAGGTTTCCCACTCCTTGTCCACCGGTCGACGCCCGTCATCACCAATTCGTCTACACCCCCGTTCCCGCGCTGACCTCAAACAACGCGAGTAATCCACACTTCCCACAAGCGTGATGACAAACCCTGAAGAGTTAAGAGGAAGGAAGATGCCCACGCACATTTGCCCGACCGACCCCGTTCCTGTCCCTGGCTGATCCCGTCCCGTGCTCTGCCCGTACCTCACCCACGCCCCACCCGGCTCTTGCCCGCACCCCGTCCGCCGCCGCCCGTAGGCTCCCTCCCCCGGCGCTACCCGTCTTCCGCCCCGTCCGTCCCGGCATGAGGTTCACCTCGCTGCAAGGACTCGCGTACTGTCATCCGCGCAGCCACACGCACTCCTTCCGGTGTCGAGGCTGCGGGGGGTCAGACGGCGCCGCCGGAGGCGTTGCCGTCGACCTCACCGACCTACCACGTGCAGCGAGAGGCGGTTCCCGTGAAGTTCCGGGTGGAGCGTGACGTCCTGGCCGACGCGGTCACCTGGGCGGCCCGGGCCCTGCCCAGCCGGCCGCCGGTCCCCGTGCTCGCCGGCCTGCTCCTGCAGGCCGATGTCGACGGCACCTTGCACCTGTCAAGTTTCGACTACGAGGTCTCCGCCAGGGTCGAGGTTGCCGCCGAGGTCACCGACCCGGGTACGGCCCTCGTCTCCGGCAAGCTACTCGCCGACATCTCCCGGTCCTTGCCGGCGAAACCCGTCGACGTGTCCACCGACGGCACCCGGGTCACCCTGGCCTGCGGGGCCAGCCGCTTCACCTTGCTCACCATGCCCGTCGACGAGTACCCGCAGCTTCCGGTGATGCCGGACGGATCCGGGGTGATCGCCGCCGACACCTTCACCGAAGCCGTCGCCCAGGTCACCGTGGCGGCGAGCCGGGATGAGACGGTGCCGACGCTCACCGGCGTCCGGATGGAGATCGAGGGCGAACAGCTCACCCTGCTCGCCACCGACCGGTACCGGCTCGCCATGCGCACCCTGACCTGGCGGCCCAGCGCCCCGTCGGTCAGCGCGGTGGCCCTGGTCCGGGCCCGCACCTTCGCCGAGGTGTCCAAGGCCCTCGGCGCGGCCGGGGAGGTCACCCTCGCCCTGTCCGGCGGGGGGGCCACCGAACTCATCGGTTTCGAGGCCGGTGGGCGGCGGACCACGTCGCTGCTCGTCGACGGGGAGTACCCGAAGGTCCGGGCGTTGTTCCCGGACGTGTCACCGACCCACGCCGTGGTGGACACCTCCGCGCTCATCGAGGCCGTCCGCCGGGTCGCCCTCGTCGCCGAACGGAACACCCCGGTGCGGCTCGGGTTCACCGAAGGCATGCTCACTCTCGAAGCGGGGCAGGGCGAGGACGCCCAGGCGTCGGAGGCCATCGAGGCGCAGCTGACCGGCGAGGAACTGTCGATCGCTTTCAACCCGCAGTTCCTCATTGACGGGCTGAGCGCGCTGAACGCCCCGTTCGCCCGGCTGTCATTCACCCAGCCGCAGAAGCCGGCCGTGCTCACCGGCCAGGCCGAGGCCGAAGGGGACGACGACCCCAGCTACCGCTACTTGCTCATGCCGGTGCGCCTGGCCGGGTGACCCGGACGGGGAACCTGCCCGGCGCGATGCCGGACGGGCGGGTGGGCCCGGGGCCTGGTCCGCCCCTGGCCGGCCCCGGACCATCCGGGCTGTCCGGTCCCGGTGGGGAGCCGCGGTCCGACATGTCAGGCTGGGCCCCGGACCAAGGGTTCCGGACCGAAGGCTCCGGACCGCAGGACCGGAGGTGAGGAGACACCACATGCACATCGGACTCGTCGGGCTCGGCCGGATGGGCGCCAACATGCGCTCGCGGCTGCGTACCGCCGGTATCCAGGTCACCGGCTACGACCGGGACCCGAAGATCAGCGACGTGGCCTCGCTGGTGGATCTGGTCGCCGCACTTCCGGCGCCCCGGGCGGTCTGGGTCATGGTGCCCGCAGGGGCCCCGACCGATGAGACCGTCGATGCCCTCGCCGGTCTGCTCTCCCCCGGGGATCTGGTCATCGACGGGGGGAACACCCGCTACACCGATGACCTGGCGCACGCCACGGTTCTGGCCGAACGCGGGATCGGGTTCCTCGACTGCGGCGTGTCCGGTGGGGTCTGGGGCCGGGACCTCGGCTACGGCCTGATGGTCGGCGGGGATGCCGCGCAGGTACAGCAGGTGATGCCGGTTTTCGACGCGCTCCGCCCGGAAGGCCCGCGCGATGAGGGGTTCGTGCACGCAGGTGCGGTCGGTGCCGGGCACTACGCGAAGATGGTGCACAACGGCATCGAGTACGGCCTCATGCAGGCCTACGCCGAGGGGTACGACCTGCTTGAGGCGAAGGACATCGTCACCGACGTACATGGCTGCCTCAAGGCCTGGTCGCGGGGCACCGTGGTGCGGTCCTGGCTGCTCGACCTGTTCGTCAAGGCGCTGGAGGAGGACCCCGAACTCGACCGGCTCACCGGGTACGTCGAGGATTCCGGTGAGGGCCGGTGGACCGTGCAGGAGGCGATCGACAACGCCGTCCCCCTCCCGGTGATCTCTGCGGCCCTGTTCGCCCGGTTCTCCTCCCGGCAGCCGGATTCCCCGGCGATGCGGGCGGTGGCGGCGCTGCGCCAGCAGTTCGGCGGGCACGCCGTCCGGGCCTCCGGCGTCCCGGGCGACGACTGAGCGGGTCCGGGACACCGTGCACCTCACCCACCTGTCCGTCGTCGACTTCCGGTCCTACCCCGAGGCCGCCCTCGACCTCGACCCCGGGGTGACCGCCCTGATCGGCCCGAACGGGCAGGGCAAGACGAATCTGGTGGAGGCCGTTGGCTACCTGTCCGGGCTCGGTAGTCACCGGGTCGCCACTGACGCTCCCCTGGTCCGGCAGGGGGCGGGACGGGCCATCGCCCGGGCCTCGGTACGCCGCGGCGGCCGGGACACCCTGGTCGAGCTGGAGATCATCCCGGGCAGTGCGAATCGGGCCCGGGTGAACCGGACGCCGGTGCCGCGGGCCCGGGAGATGCTCGGCATCCTGCGTACCGTGTTCTTCGCTCCCGAGGACCTTGCCCTGGTGAAGGGTGACCCGGATGGGCGTCGCCGCTTCCTCGACGACCTGCTGATCGCCCGGGCCCCCCGGTTCGCCGGGGTCCGCGCGGACTACGAACGGGTGCTCCGCCAGCGCAACGCACTACTCAAGTCGGCGGGGGCGGCGATCCGGTCCGGGCGCGGGGATGTCCGCACCCTCGACGTCTGGGACACCCACCTGGCGACCGTGGGGGCCGAACTGCTCGCCGGCCGGCTGCACCTGGTGCACGTGCTCACCCCGTATCTCGTCGCCGGGTATGCGGCGGTGGCCGAGGGGAACGGGGCGGCCGGGCTGACCTACCGGAGCAGTCTCGGCGACGACGTGACCGCGCAGGCGCCGCTCGGCCGGGAACTGTTGCAGGCCCGGATGCTCGACGCCCTGGCCCGGACCCGCAGTCAGGAACTGGAACGTGGGGTGAGCCTGGTCGGTCCGCACCGGGACGACCTCGTGCTCACCCTCGGCGACTTCCCCGCGAAGGGGTATGCGAGCCACGGTGAGTCCTGGTCCTTCGCCCTGGCCTTGCGGCTGGCCAGTTATGACCTGCTGCGCGCCGACCCGGGGGCGTCCGGGGACGGCGAACCGGTGCTGGTCCTCGATGACGTGTTCGCCGAACTCGACGCCGGACGCCGGGAACGGCTCGTCGAACGGATCGGCTCCGCCGAGCAGGTGTTCGTCACCGCCGCGGTGGCCGCCGACGTGCCGGAGGCACTGGACGGGGCGCGGGTCGACGTGATGGCCGGGGAGTTGCGCCGTGTCCGGTGACCGGCCGCCGGCCGAACAGGCCGGTCCGGACGGTGTCCGGGCCGCCCTGAACCGGGCCCGGGCGGCGGCCCTGGCCCGGGGGGCACAACCGGGGGCTGCCGCATCGGGGGTTTCCCGGCGGCGTCGGGTGGCCGGGGAGGCCCGCCGTTCCGGCGCCCGGCCGGACGCCCGCGACCCGCAGCCGGTCGGGGCGGGGATCGACCGGCTGATCGCCGAGCGCGGCTGGGCCGAGCCGGTCGCCGTGGGCGGGGTGGTGGGCCGCTGGGATGCCGTGGTCGGCCCGGAGGTCGCCGCGCACTGCGCGCCGGAGACCTTCGCCGATGGGGTGCTCACGGTGCGTGCGGACTCCACCGCCTGGGCCACCCAGGTCCGGTTGCTGGTCCCGGCCCTGTTGCGGCGGCTCGCCGAGGAGGTCGGCGAGGACACTGTCACCCGGGTGGTCGTGCGCGGTCCGTCCGGGCCTTCCTGGCGTCGTGGACCCCGGGTGGCGCCGGGGTCGCAGGGCCCGCGGGATACCTACGGCTGACCCCCTCCCGGTATTTCCTGCAGGGCGCCTTCAGAGTCCGTTGTGGCGCCTCGCGAGATGTGGGGACGTGGGGGGAGTAAGTCGGGGACATCGGTCCCGGCAC
>JARRQM010000144.1:0-5079 GCA_037381765.1 Kineosporiaceae bacterium | reverse complement strand
ACGGCCCGGATCCGGTCGTTGACCACGTCGAGCAGTTCCTCGGTGCCGGAACAGACGACCTCGACGAGCAGGTCGTGTTCCCCGGAGGTGAGCACGAGGAGGCTGACGTTGGGGAGGGCGGACAGTGCGTCGGCGATCCGGCGTACATCCCCGCCCGCGGACACCGCGACCATGGCCCGCACCGCCAGCCCGAGTGCCGCCGGGTCGGTGATCCCGACCACCTCCAGCGCCCCGGTGTCGAACATCCGCTGCACCCGCTGCCGTACCGCCGGTGCGGAGAGCCCGACCTCGGCGGCCATCGCCGCGTAGGAGGCCCGCCCGTCCGCCTCGAGGATCCGCAGCAGGTGGCGGTCGACCCGGTCGAGGCTCACCGCCCGGCCCGGGCAGACCACGGGAGGGTGCCGTTCCCCCACCGTCCCCGACTCCGCCTCGGCCGCCTCTCCCCCCGCGCCGCTCATCCCACCGGACCGGCCGCCAACAGGTCGTCGACGGCCTGACCGAACAACCGGGTGTGGGTGGCGACATCATCGGCGGAAGTATCCGGACAGATCAACGCCATGTTGTGGAACGGGGTGATCAACACCCCGCGGTTGGCGAGGAACAGGTGCAGGTACTCGTCGAGTTCCGGATCGGCGGCAGCGGCGGACTCGCTGCCGCTACGCGGCGCCGGGTCGGCGAACCGGTACTCGGTGCGGGCCCCGAGCTGCTGGACCGTCCACGGCAACCCCCGCGACTCGATAACCGACCGGACGCCCTCGGTGAAGGCCGTGGCGAGTCCGATCATGTGCGCGAAGGCCTGATCGGTGAGCACGTGTTCGAGGGTGGCCCGGGCCGCGGTGATGGACAGGACGTTGCCGGCGAGCGTCCCGCCGACCCCGCCGACGTCGACGAGGTCGGCCTCAGGGTGTCGGCGGACGAGGTCGGCGACCTCGGCGGTGAGGCCGTAGGCGGCGACCGGGACGCCACCGCCGATGCTCTTCCCGATCACGAGCAGATCCGGACGCAGGCCCCAGGCAGCCGTCGCACCGCCGGGACCGGCGGAGAAGGTGTGCGTCTCGTCGATCAGGAGCAGGCTCCCGTAGTGCGTACACAGGGCGCGGACCCGGTCGAGGAATCCCGGTTCCGGAAGCACGATGCCGATATTCGTCAGGGCCGGCTCCATCACCACGGCGGCAACGTCACCATGGGCCAGGGCCGACTCCAGGGCCACGGGATCGTTGAACTCCACGACCCGGGTGGTGAGTTCCGGGTCGATGGGGGCACCGACGTTCCCCGGACGGGAGACAGCCCGCCCGTCCGGACCGGGCACGGCAAAGGTCTCGTCCACGGACCCGTGGTAGCAGTGCGCGAACACGGCGATCTTCGGCCGGCCGGTGGCGAGCCGGGCCAGCCGGATCGCCCACCGGTTCGCGTCGGTCGCGGTGAGGGTGAAGGACCACAGGGGCAGCCCGAACCGGCGGGACAGTTCGGCCCCCACCCATTCGGCGTCCTCGGTGGGCAGCATGGTGGTCACGCCGCCCTCGACGGCGAGACGGTCGTGTACGGCCTCGACGGTCGGGCCCGGGCTGTGCCCGGCCATCGCGCCGGTGTCACCGAGGGCGAAGTCGAGGTAGGTGTTCCCGTCGACGTCGAGCACCCGGTTCCCGTACGCCTGTTCGAGGTAGGCCGGAAATCCACCGGCCCACTTGGCCATCCAGGTCATCGGGACGCGGCCGAAAAGGTGGTCGGCGGCGTCGAACAGGTCCTTGGACCGCCGATGTGAGGCACGGTAGCGGGCACGCTCGCGCTCGATGAGCGCGGCGAGCCGCACGCGGTCCACGGACACGGCTGCGGGATGGGAAACGGTCGCCATGGGGCGATGCTGTCATCGATTCGGAAGTGACACCAATCTGCCCCCTGGGAAATCAAGGCACTTCGCGGGCCCGTAGGGGCACCCCGCGGCACCCGCCGGGGCGAAGCCCCTGCCGCGACGGCGGGCCGGAACGCATCCCGTGGCGGACGGCGGGCCGAGACTCACCCCTCGATGAACAGCAGGCTGAACACGCTGCGGACGAGCCCGATCACGGCCGCGGTGAGCGGCCAGACCAGGGCCATCCCGACCGCGGCGAGACCCGGAGCGTGCAGCAGGCGGCCGACCTCCCAGGCGAGCAGGGACCCGGAGGTCGCGGCGAACAGGACGACGGCGGCCCGCACCCCCGGGTTCGGCCCGGGGCGGGCGAGCAGGAAGAGCCCGGTGATCAGGCCGGCGGCGAGACCGAACAGGCCGAGTACCGCGTCGTGGGCGACCTCGGACTCCCCGACGGCCGCGGCCCGGCCGACGATCGGGGCGAGCAGCGCCCACCCGGAGCCGACGAGGACCCCGCCGGCCCCGACGATGCCAAGGAAGATCCCGATCTCAGTCCGGACCCGGACCCGGGGCCGCGGTTGCGGCCCGGCGGCTACCGGACCGCCCGCGACGGCGGGGAAGACATCAGCGGGGCCGGCGACGACCGCCCCGGGCCGTACCGGCCCCGGAATCTCAGTGGCGGGGGAACGGTCGGCCGACCCATCGGGGCCGTGGTCTCCGGAAGGGGACGGAGTCGCGATCACCCCGCCAGCCTAGGGGGCCTCCCGGACGTCCCGCTGCCGGGCATCCGGCCGTCCGGCGACCGGTCCGGCGGCCTCACCCGAGGCAGTGCGGCCCGAGCAGGGCCTTGAGGTCGCCGAACAGGGCCGGGGAGGGGGTCACCCGCAGCTGGTCGTCCAACCGCATCAGGGTGGACCGCCCCGGCTGGGTCAGCCGCAGGTGCACCTCGGTGAGCCCGGGATGGGTGTCGAGGACGTCCTTGAGCCGTTCCACCACCGGCGGCGTGCAGCGGGTCACCGGGAGGGCGACGACCACCGGCCCGCGATCGCCTTCCTCCAGATCCGGCAGGGTGAGTTCGGCGGCGTAGATCGTCGGGATGTCATCGCGGCGATTCACCCGGCCCTTGACGACGACGTCGAGGTCCTCGGCGAGCACGTGCATCACCGTGGCGTAGGTCTGCGGGAAGAAGAGCACCTCGATGGCCCCGCCGAGGTCCTCCACCGTGGCGATCGCCCACGGGCTGCCGTTCTTCGTGAGCTTCCGTTGCAGGCCGCTGATCAGCCCGGCGATGGTCACCGTGGCCCCGTCCGGACGGCCGTCGTCCCTGGTGAGGGTGGCGATACTGCAGTCCGCCGCCTTCGCCAGGACGTGCTCGACCCCGAACAGGGGGTGGTCGGAGACGTAGAGCCCGAGCATCTCCCGTTCGAAGGCGAGTTTCTCCTTCTTGTCGAACTCCGGCAGCTCCGGGATGTCGACGGACAGGCTGGTCGGGGCGTCCTCGTCGCCGCCGAGCCCGGCGAACAGGTCGAACTGGCCGATGGCCTCGTTGCGTTTGAGGTCGATGACCTCGTCGATGGCGTCCTCGTGCCGGGCCAGCAGGGCCCGACGGGTGCGGCCGAGGGTGTCGAAGGCGCCGGACTTGATCAGCGACTCGATGGTGCGCTTGTTGCAGACGACCGCGGGTACCTTCTGCAGGAAGTCGGAGAAGGAGGTGAACTCCCCGCGCTCCGTGCGGGCCGCGGCGATCGCGTCGACGACGTTGCTGCCGACGTTGCGTACCGCGGTGAGCCCGAACCGGATGTCCTTGCCGACCGGGGTGAAGTTGGCTTCGGAGGAGTTGACGTCGGGGGGCAGTACCTTGAAGCCCATCCGCCGGCACTCGTTGAGATAGAGCGCGGACTTGTCCTTGTCGTCGCGCACGCTGGTGAGCAGCGCCGCCATGTACTCGGTCGGGTAGTTCGCCTTCAGGTAGGCCGTCCAGTAGGAGACCAACCCGTACCCGGCGGTGTGCGCCTTGTTGAAGGCGTAGTCGGAGAACGGGACGAGGATGTCCCACAGGGTCTTGATGGCCTCGGCGGAGTACCCGTTGGCCTGCATACCGGACTCGAAACCCTCGAATTCCTTGTCGAGGATCTCCCGCTTCTTCTTCCCCATCGCCCGGCGCAGCAGATCGGCCTTGCCGAGGCTGTACCCGGCCACCTTCTGCGCGATCGCCATGACCTGTTCCTGGTAGACGATCAGGCCGTAGGTGGTGTCCAGGATCTCCGCGAGCGGCTCGGCGAGTTCCGGGTGGATCGGGGTGATCGGCTGCTGGCCGTTCTTCCGCAACGCGTAGTTCGTGTGCGAGTTCGCCCCCATCGGACCGGGGCGGTACAGCGCGAGCACGGCGGAGATGTCCTCGAAGTTGTCCGGACGCATCAGCCGGAGCAGGGACCGCATCGGACCGCCGTCGAGCTGGAAGACCCCGAGGGTGTCCCCGCGGGCGAGCAGGTCGTAGGAGGCCCGATCGTCCAGGGTCTTCGAGATCAGTTCGAGGTCGAGCTCCGGTTTCCCGTTGGTGACGATGTTGTGCAGGGCGTCGTCGATCACCGTGAGGTTGCGCAGCCCGAGGAAGTCCATCTTGAGCAGGCCGAGCGTTTCGCAGGTCGGGTAATCGAACTGGGTGATGATCGCGCCGTCCTGCTCCCGGCGCATGATCGGAATGTGATCGATGAGCGGCTCGCTGGACATGATCACGCCGGCGGCGTGCACGCCCCACTGCCGTTTGAGGTTCTCCAGGCCGCGGGCGGTCTCGACGATCCGGGCCGCCTCCGGATCGGAGGAGTGCAGCTGGCGGAACTCCTCGGCCTCCTTGTAGCGGTCGTGGGCGGGGTCGAAGATCCCGGACAGCGGGATGTCCTTCCCCATCACCGCCGGGGGCATCGCCTTGGTCAGCTTCTCCCCCATGGAGAAGGGGAAACCGAGCACCCGGGAGGCGTCCTTGAGGGCCTGTTTGGCCTTGATCGTCCCGTAGGTGACGATCTGGGAGACCCGGTCCTCGCCGTACCGCTCGGTCACGTAGCGGATGACGTCGCCGCGCCGGCGCTCGTCGAAGTCCACGTCGATGTCCGGCATGGACACCCGTTCGGGGTGATCTGCCAGATGGGCTTCCCCGGTGACTTCCTGGTCGTCGCCGACTTCATCAACTGGGCGAAGGACAACGGCATCCGGGTCGGGCCGGGGCGGGGGTCGGC
>JARRQM010000143.1:0-5085 GCA_037381765.1 Kineosporiaceae bacterium | reverse complement strand
GTCCGGGGTCCCCTCCGAGGTAGGGTGCGCTGTGTATGAGGGTGACTACACAGTGTGATCATCGAGGGAAGTGGTGGCGCGTGTCCGGCTTGCAGTCCGGGCTCCGACGGCCTAGCGTGAACCCCTAGATGTAGTAGTTACATACCTGTAAGTCGTCAATATCTAGTCCTCGGGCGGAGGTTCCCGTCGAGGCTGGGGTCGCTCACACCACATGTTCCGGGATGTCCCCGGGTAGCGGTGGTATGTCCGGAGGAGGCCGGCAATGAACTGTCCGTTCTGTCGTCATCCGGACTCCCGGGTCGTCGATTCGCGGAGTACCGACGACGGCACGGCCATCCGGCGGCGCCGCCAGTGCCCGGAATGCGGCCGGCGGTTCTCCACGGTGGAGAGTGCCAGCCTCTCCGTGGTCAAGCGGTCCGGGGTCACCGAGCCGTTCAGCCGGGCGAAGATCGTCACCGGGGTCCGGAAAGCCTGTCAGGGGCGGCCCGTCGGCGAGGACGACCTCGCGGTGCTCGCCCAACGGGTGGAGGAACAGATCCGGTCGACCGGGGTCGCGGAGATCGACGCGCATGAGGTCGGGCTGACCATCCTCGGGCCGCTGCGCGAACTCGACGAGATCGCCTTCCTCCGCTTCGCGAGCGTCTATCAGGCCTTCGAGTCCCTGGAGGACTTCGAGACGGCCATCACCCTGCTCCGCGCGGAGCGGGAACCCACCGGCGTGGAGCCGGACAGCGCGTAACCCACCGGAAACGGTGACGCCGGGGCGGGGAGGCCGCCACCGGTGGGCACGACGGAAGATGCCGAATATTCGGAGAACCGAATATTCAAAGAACTTCGGACATGTATTCGCAGAATGCGACGGGTTCCGGCCGGAGAACCGGAACGCCGCCGATCATCAGTAGGTGAGGGGAAGTTGTCATGACGGAGACCGCGTCCGGCGCCGGGGGCCGTAAGACCCGTACCGACAAGCCGCGGGTGGTACGGAAGGGCCTGACGATCGAACGCGTCTACACCACCGCCGGGGTACATCCGTACGACGAGGTGACCTGGGAACGTCGCGACGTCGTCCAGACGAACTGGAAGACAGGGGCGACGATCTTCGAGCAGAACCAGGTGGAGTTCCCCGACTTCTGGTCGGCGAACGCCTCGACGATCGTTACCACGAAGTACTTCCGGGGCGCGCTCGGCAGCGATACCCGTGAGAACAGCCTGAAGCAGCTCATCGACCGCGTCGTACTCACCTACACCCGGCACGGCAAGACCGCGGGGTACTTCGCCACCGATGGCGACGCCGAGGTGTTCGAGCACGAACTCACCTGGATGCTCCTGCACCAGGTGTTCAGCTTCAACTCCCCGGTCTGGTTCAACGTCGGGACTCCGGCCCCGCAACAGGTCAGCGCCTGCTTCATCCTTTCCGTCGACGACTCGATGGATTCGATCCTCAACTGGTACAAGGAGGAGGGGTTCATCTTCAAGGGAGGGTCCGGAGCCGGACTCAACCTGTCCCGGATCCGTTCCTCGAAGGAACTGCTCTCCAGCGGCGGTACCGCCTCCGGTCCGGTGTCGTTCATGCGCGGCGCCGATGCCTCGGCGGGGACGATCAAGTCCGGTGGTGCCACCCGGCGGGCGGCGAAGATGGTCGTCCTCGACGTCAACCACCCCGACATCGAAGAGTTCATCGAGACCAAGGCCCAGGAGGAACACAAGGTCCGGGCGCTGCGTGACGCCGGATTCGACATGGACCTCGGTGGGCGGGACATCACCAGCGTCCAGTACCAGAACGCGAACAACTCCGTGCGGGTCTCCGACGCGTTCATGCGAGCCGTGGAGAACGGGGAGCCCTTCGGGTTGACCTCCCGGATGACCGGTGAGGTGATCGAGGAGGTCGACGCCAAGGGGTTGTTCGACCGGATGTCCCGGGCCGCCTGGGAGTGCGCCGATCCCGGTATCCAGTACGACGACACGATCAACGACTGGCACACCACCCCGGAATCGGGGCGGATCAACGCCTCGAACCCGTGCAGCGAGTACATGAGCCTGGACAACTCCAGTTGCAACCTCGCCTCGCTCAACCTGATGAAGTTCCTTGCCGACGACGGGTCATTCGACGCGGAGACCTTCGTCCGTGCGGTCGACCTCGTGATCACCGCGATGGATATCTCCATAGGTTTCGCCGACTTCCCCACCGAGGCGATCGGCGAGACCACCCGCGCCTACCGTCAGCTCGGCATCGGCTACGCCAACCTCGGCGCCCTGCTGATGGCCTCCGGGCTGGGCTACGACTCCGAGGGCGGGCGGGCCCTCGCCGCCGCGATCACCTCGCTGATGACCGCGGCCGCCTACCGGCGTTCGGCCGAACTCGCTGGTGTCGTCGGCCCCTACGAGGGGTACGCGCGGAACAGCGAGGGTCACCGCAAGGTGATGCGCAAGCATGCCGCCGCGAACGACGCCCTGCGCACCGTGCACGCGACGGACAAGGACGTGCACCGGGTCGCCACCCGGCAGTGGGAGGTCGGCCTCAAACTCGGGGAACGACACGGTTGGCGGAACGCCCAAGCCAGCCTGCTCGCCCCGACGGGGACGATCGGTTTCATGATGGACTGCGACACCACCGGGGTCGAACCGGACTTCTCCCTGGTGAAGTTCAAGAAGCTGGTCGGCGGCGGCTCCATGCAGGTGGTCAACCAGACGGTGCCGCGGGCCCTGCGCCGGTTCGGTTACACCACGGAGACCGTCGAGGCAGTCGTCGAGCACATCACCGAACACGGCCACGTCGTCGACGCTCCCGGGCTGAAACCGGAACACTACGAGGTGTTCGACTGCGCGGTCGGCACCCGGGCGATCAAGCCGATGGGGCATGTGCGGATGATGGCCGCGGTGCAGCCGTTCCTGTCCGGGGCCATCTCCAAGACGGTGAACCTGCCCGAGACGGCCACCGTCGAGGAGATCGCCGACGTCTACTTCCAGGGCTGGAAGCTCGGACTCAAGGCCCTCGCCGTCTACCGGGACAACTGCAAGGTCGGGCAGCCGTTGTCGGATGCGAAGCAGAAGGGTAAAGACACCGAGGCCGCGGGTGCCCCGGAGGCGACGGAGACGGTGCAGGTCGAGTACCGCCCGATCCGCAAGCGGCTGCCCAAACGCCGCCCGTCGCAGACCACCTCGTTCTCCGTCGGCGGCGCCGAGGGATACATCACCGCCGGTTCCTACCCCGACGACGGACTCGGTGAGGTGTTCCTCAAACTCGGCAAGCAGGGGTCCACCCTCGCCGGAATGATGGACGCCTTCTCCCTGGCCATCTCCATCGCCTTGCAGTACGGGGTGCCGCTGGAGACCTACGTGGACAAGTTCACGAACATGCGGTTCGAACCGGCCGGGCTCACCGACGACCCCGACGTGCGGATGGCACAGTCGATCATGGACTACGTCTTCCGCCGGCTCGCCCTCGACTACCTCGACGTCGAGACTCGGGCGGCCCTCGGCATCTACACCGCTTCGGAACGGCAGCGGCAGCTGGAGACCGGCTCCTACTTCGAGGACGAGGACGAGGACGGGGCGGAGGACCTGCAGGCCCTCGCCCAGTCCGCGCCGACCGAGAAGCACCGCGCCGAGCGGGTGGAACGGCCGGCGAATGAGGAGGTCCCGCGGGCCGCCGTCGAGGTGCACTCCTCGGCCGAACTCGTCGAGAGGATCCAGGGCCGTACCGCTGACGCCCCGATCTGCTTCACCTGTGGGACGAAGATGCGTCCGGCCGGATCCTGCTACGTGTGCGAGGGCTGCGGCTCCACCTCCGGCTGCAGCTGAGCGGGGCGCCGGAGGGCGCGTCGGTCCCGCGCTCGCGATCCATCCGGGTCGCGGGTCGCGGGCCGGCGCGCGTCCGGCGCTCGGCAGCGGGCTGGCTGCGCGCGGGCCACGCAGAGGCTCCCCGTGCGTGTCTCCGCGTGGTCCGCGCACCAGCCCCGCCAGGACGCGTTCTGAGACTATTGGGTCACGAGCAGTGACGGGGAGAATGTTGCACGGATTGCCCGGGGTGCGCGGCCTCGCCCTCCGACGGGGTGCATCGCCCCCTCCGGTGCCACCCCGGTTCTTCCCCGCGCAAGGACTACCTGCCGCAACGGCGGCGACCCCGGCGTGGAGCGGCACCCGATCGGTCCGGGCCCGGTGCGACGCCGTGCCCAGCGCCCCGGGGACGGCGTTTCGGGTTTCTCCTGGGGCCGGAGGCACGGGGTGGGAGGTACGGAGGAGAAGGGGCCGGGGCGGGGTCAGGGTGGGGGGCGGTCGGTGACGAGGGCGGCGACCCGGGCAGCGAGTCCGGGAGGGAGTACCGCGTCGGGGTCACGTAGCAGCCCTCCGCCGGTCCGCAGCGCCCGCGTGGTCCCGCTGCGCGCGGCCACCAGCGGGGGACAGGTCGGGCAGGCTTGCAGATGGTGCACCAGGCGGGCGGCCGCGCCGTCGTCGAGTTCGCCGTCGAGGTAGGCCCCCACCTGGGTGCGGGCCTGGCCGCAGCGCAGCGGAACGCCGCGCAGGGCCTCCCGCCGTTGATGCCCCCGGGCCAGCTCGTCGACGAGCATCATCCGACCCCGGCGCAGACGTTGCTTGGCCGCCGGCAACCCGATGCCCTGGACCTCGGCGACCTCCCGCGCGGTGAGCCCCTCCGCGTCGTGCAGGACGACGGCCGCCCGGTAGATCACCGGTAGCCGGATCAGGGCGTCCTCAAGTTCGGCGCGGGTTTCGGCGTGGGCGACCACGGCGGCGGCATCGACGGTGTACGAGGCCTCCCCCCACCGGGCGTCCACCGTCGCGACCATGTCCGCGGTCGGGTCCTCGCGATCCCGCCGGGCCCGGTCCACGGCGAGGTTGTGCAGGATCCGGTGCAGCCAGGTGGCGAGTGAGGAGTCCCCGCGGAAGGTCCCGGCCCGTTCCAGGGCACGGGTCAGGGTCTCCTGCACGAGGTCCTCAGCGCGTTCCCGGTCCCGGGTCAGGGTGACCGCGAAACGGAACAACCCCTCCGCCTCGGCCGGGAGCGCGGCACCCATGGCGGTCACATCCACGGCGGTGACCGTAGCGGGTACCGCGTCCCGGCGAGGG
>JARRQM010000142.1:0-5086 GCA_037381765.1 Kineosporiaceae bacterium | reverse complement strand
CCGCGCCGTCCGACGGGCATGGGTCCGCGTTCGGCGACCGGCTCAGGCTCTGTCCGCAGCCGAGCCTCCCGTAGCCTCTCCGAGCACGGCGACGGCGCGTAGTTGCGCCCGGGGGCGTTCCTCGGAACTCCGGGTCGCGCGGCACTGCGCTCAGCGGCTGGTGCCGTTGTGCTGCCATGCTCGACGCGGCCACGGGCGTGGGCCCGGGCTGTGGGAGCGGGTCGATCTCCCGCGTAGCGTGCCCTTGTGTTCGATCTCGCTCGGCTGGTCGAGGCCACCCCGGAACCGGTCCGACCCGTGCTGGTGGCGGTGGACGGCGTGGACGGTACAGGTTCCGTTCACGGTGACCGCGCGGCGGATGGCCGAGCGCGACGGTACTAGCCCCGACCATCCCTCTCTGGCCAGGTACGTCCAGGGACAACGCCGCTACCTGTCCACGTGCAACCCCACCGCACGGGCAACGTACGTCCTCGACAACTCGTAGCACCGATAGCCGCTCCCGCGATCGACAACGCCGTGAACACACTGTCATCAAGCATGAGTGCGCGTTGGTGGCTGTGGTTCCCCGGTCTGCTGTTCTTCCCCTTCATAGGGGGTCGATGGGGTGTGCTCCGGCCACGGTCGCCCGCCGCCGCCACCCGGTCGTCCGCTGTCGGACGGCCGGCCCGTCTCAGCTCCGATCATGGATCGTGACGGCGTAGCCGTCGAGGTCACGGAAGGTGAACGTGTGCGACCGAACGGCCCGTCGACCGGTGCGGCGATGATCGGCACACCGGCGGACGCGAGGTCGTCGTGCAGCGACTGGGCGTCGTCCGCCTTCAGCCACAGTGCCACTCCGACACCCGGATGCGGTGCCACCGCGTCGAGGTCCGTGACGGTCCGAATGCCCGTCACCACGCCTGCTCAGGTCCAGCCGGGCAACGGCGAAGCATCGAGGCCAAGGCCCCTGGCGCCGTGCGTACGCTGGACGTGATCAGTCTCGAAGAAGCCGTCACCCTGATTCGGAAACGGGTGCCACAGGTCGAGGAGGACACCGCGGCTGCTGTCACTGAGGAACTCGGTCGTCTGCTCCCGGCGGTGGAGCAGACAGCAGTATGCCTTGATCGAACTTCGAGGTCGGGCCAGATTTGCTGTGTAGTCGGGCGGCGGGGATGTATGGGCGAGGCAAGGTTGTTAGGCGCCGGGGTGTAATCGCGACGCTCTGGTTAATTGGCTTCGACGACGTAGCAAAGGTCGCTTCTACTGCGGCGCAGCTCCTAGACGTCTGTGCCTACTACGCTCCGCAACCGATACCCCTAGACCTGTTCACCACAAACTCTGGGCTGCCCCCTCAGTCTCTCACTACAACAGTCAATGACGGTCTTGCCTTTGTCGAGAGCGTTGCAATCCTGGTCGGCGACTCCGTCGTTACGCGGACTACCGCAGGTCTCGTTCCGCACCGTCTCATGCAGTGCGCTCTGAGGGTGAGTCACCAGCAACAGGATCAGGCCCCACCATGGCAGCAGCTGGCTTTGGGGCGAGGTTAGGAATCATATGCCGGGCAAGACGGCACGAGCGAGCCCGGAGGAAACCCGGAAGGAACGGCATGAGTAATCCGGCGGATCAAGAACCAGACAGCGGTGTGACCCAACCCCCTGATACGGTGTCCCTATTGGCATATTGGAGAGAGCATCGCGAACAGATGCGCCAATCCGAGAACCAGTGGGCCACGATGACGAATTACATCCTCGTCGTTACCGCCGTTTTGGCTGGGTTTATCGCTCAGCAGGATTTCGCCACAGGAGCCTGGCCGTTGGCAGTGCTTATTATTGCCGCCGGTGGGTATGGTGTGCTCGCCGCCGGGAAGTATTATGAGCGTGCCACGTACTATCGTGGTCAAGCACGTGCCCTCACCGCCCACCTCGTGGAAGCGGGTGTGTTCCCCGACACCCGCGACGCCTTAGCTGCTGCGCGCGTTGAGCACGCGAAGCAGCAGCCCGTCCTGATCCACCTTGGGCTTTATCGGATCTGGACCGGTCTCCAACTCGGCATCAGCCTCGTTGGCCTCGTTCTCCTCGTCCTTGTCCTCCGTTGTCCTGGTGCTTGGTATCGCCAGGAGAGGCCAGCCGTTGATGTCCGGGGGCGGACCGGATCTTGCGGTGGAAGTTCGCGGGGTGCAGGAGGTATCCCTGGACGGCCTCGTCGATACGTCGCAGGTCGGTGCTGGTGAACGGCTGGTCCAGGAAGCAGGACGTTGAGCCGTCCGTGCCGGACGGTGAGCAGCGCGATGTCGACCGTGACCGCGACGGGCGGGAACGTCTTGAGCGCGTATTCGTCGAGAAAGGCCGGCTCGCCGGAGGCGTTTTCGGTCGGGACCCCGCGGAGTTCCGGTGGGGGCGGACGGGAGGGTGCTCGGGTGGTCGGTGCGTGCCCACGAGCACAGAATACTCATAGTGAGTTGCATCGAGACTCGGAATGAGTGATGATCTCGGTCATGTCGACCGCGGAGACGCTCGGGTTCGTCACCGGTCCGGTGTCGGTCTGGCTGTTCGCCCGGCAGAACGAGCGGACGTCATGGATCAAGCCCGGGTTCCTGCGGATGATGTACCGCTGCGGGTGGGCGACCAAGCCCGGCCAGGAACGGGTCCTCGCGGTCCGGCTGCCACGAGCGGCGTTCAACACCGTCCTCGCGTCCGCGGTCCCGGCCGGCCACGACCCGGAACCGCTACCCCGAGAACCCCGACCGAAACCATCTACCCGTGGGAGGACCCCGATGCGTCCTGAGGAACGCCTGGCCGCAGCCCGCTACGCCCACGTCCTTGCGGGCACGATCGCCACGATCTCCCAGCGCCCCGACACCAGCAGGCCCGCCCGCTGGCGTGGGTTGAACCTGCTCGGGTTCGCCCTGATGGACGCCCGCGATCACCTCGCCACCGCCGGGGCCGATCGGTGAACCACCTCCCCGACGCAGTGCCCGCTGGGCGGCACACGCCGGTCGAGCACGGCACGCCGGAAGCGCGGCAGGCCGCGCCGTCCCGGGAGGACCGGTACGCCGGGGCGCTGCTTGGCGTGCATGTGGGTGACGCGCTGGGGGCGACGTGTGAGTTCCAGTCCTGGGCCGTGATCCGGGTGCAATTCCCGGATGGGGTGTGGGACATCGTCGGTGGGGGGCCGTTCGACTGGCCGGCTGGGCACGCCACCGACGACACCGACCTGACCCGCGCTGTCCTGCTCGCCTACCTTGATGCCCTCACCCGCCCCGGGGTCGACGTCGTCACTGCCGCCGCGGACCACATGCTGGCCTGGTTGGACGGCTATTGGCCCGGCCGGCAACCGGGTTCCGCGCCCCGTGACATCGGCGGCGCCACCCGTACCGGACTGCAGCGTTACCGCGCCACGGGCGACCCGCGGCAGGCGGGCGCCGGTTCCGGTGCGGCCGGTAACGGTTCCTTGATGCGGGCGATCCCTACCGCGCTGGCTGCCTCCGACCGGGCAGCGCGGATCCGGCAGTCGATGGATATCTCTGCGATCACCCATGATGACGTTCGCTGCACCGTCGCGTGTGCCGCCTACAACGAGATCGCTGCCGCGCTCCTCGACGGCACGCCCGTCGTTGACGCCGTGGAGGCCGGGGTGGTGTGTGCGGGCGAGCTCGGGCAGCAGCAGGTCGCCGACGCGATCAGGTTCGGGCGCGCCCTCAACCCGGCCGTGCTGGCCGCCACCGGGAACACCTACCTGGACGGCGACGGCTCGGGGTACGTGCTGGACTCCCTCGCCCTGTCCGTCGCCGCCGTCCTGGATCCTCGCCCGTTCCCCGACGTCCTCGTCGACATCGTCCGGGTCGGCAACGACACCGACACCAACGCCGCCATCGCCGGTGGCCTGCTCGGCGCCCGCGACGGCCTACCCGCGATCCCCACCCGCTGGGTGGAGGTCCTGCAGTTCCGCCAGGAGTTCCTGGCCGCCGCCGCCCGGTTCGCCGCGACCGCCCCACCCGGGCCGGTGCCGGGATGCTGATCGAACTGGCGATCGGGGACGCCTACGGTGCCGGCTTCGAATACGTCGACCCCGCCACCGTGCGGCGCCACAACACGCTGCGCGGGTACGTGCAGCATCCCCGACACCGGATCCGCCCCGGCGCCTACACCGACGACACCCAGATGAGCCTGGCCATCGCCGAAACCTTGATCTCCGGTGCGGACTGGACCCCACCCGTCCTGGCGGAGGCGTTCGTCACCGCGTTCCACCGCGACCCCCGCGACGGCTACGCCCAAGGGACGCAACACTGCTGATGGGCGGGCTTCGATGGGCGTTCGCTCGCCGGATCCCGCTGTGATCCATGCCGCTACCCTGAGCGCGGTCCAGGTGGCCACGTCGTGCATCCGATCGGGGAGCGGTAGGCATGGAGATCCTTGTCCACGATGCATTCGGGAAGGTCGAGTTCGACCCCGAGGGCGATCTGAACGAGTGGGAATCCGAGGTGCCGTTCGCCGGTGGCACGGTCGAGTTGGACATCACGTTCAACGGATCGGCCATGGACCGGGCCACGCTGGACGGGCTCGCCAAGTACGTCACCGATCTCGCCAGGTTCGACGGGGTGGCGCGCGCCGCGATGCGCGTCGACCTCGACGATGAGGACTCGGCGGTCCGGGACTACATCGACCATCACCGCGGGGAGAAGGACCTGATCCGACGGGTCTTCGACAGCGACGACGGCAGCGCGATCGCCGCGGACGCCTTCCTGCCGGCGCTGCGACTGATCCGGGTCGGTCTCTACGCGGGCACCGAAGTGTCGGAGCACGAAGCGGTCCTCGACTACTCGATCGACCCGGAGAACGTCCACTACCTCGTCGCCGTGTGCTTCGGGGAGAAGGGCACGGTGGCGGAGATCTCCATGGAGAGTTGACCCTTCCCGGAGGCGGGTGTGCGGCCCGATGCCCAGGATCGTTGTCGGTCCCTCGCGCACCGCTTCCATCAACGCCACCGACCACACCGACATCGAGCCCAAGGCCGACACCGACGGCCGCATCGTGACCGCCACCGCCAGCAGCAACAGCTCGAGCATCCGCATCATCCGGGTCATGCCGTTGGCCTGACCTCACCCGGC
>JARRQM010000141.1:0-5092 GCA_037381765.1 Kineosporiaceae bacterium | reverse complement strand
GTGGGCGGACCCCTGCCGATCCGGATCCGGTGCTGGGACGGGTCGGAGGCCGGAACCGGGGGCAGCCCCGCCACCGTCATCCTGCGCCGCCCCCGGGCACTACGTCACCTGCTCTGGCCCCCGGCGAGCTCGGGTTGGTCCGCGCCTACGTCAACGGTGACCTGGACGTCGACGGCGACATCGTCGCCGCGCTCGATCTCCCGGACGTGATCGCGCGAGTCGCCCACCACCAGAGGATCGGGCTGACGGGCCGGCAACGGTTGCGGGCCGTCGCCACCGCGCGACGGCTCGGTGCCCTCGGGCCGCCACCGCGACGTCCGGCCGAGGAGATCCGGCGCCGGAGAGGGGCCTTGCACAGCAGGGCGCGCGATGCGGTCTCGGTGTCGCACCACTACGACGTCGGCAACGATTTCTACCGGTTGGTGCTCGGTCCGAGCCTGGTGTACTCCTGCGCCTACTGGACGCGTCCGCCGTCGCCGTCCTACGCCCTTGAGGACGCCCAGCGCGACAAGCTCGACCTCATCTGCACCAAGCTCGGCCTGAGGCCGGGCATGCGGCTGCTCGACGTCGGCTGCGGGTGGGGGTCGCTGGCCATCCATGCCGCGGCCCGCTACGGGGTCGACGTCGTCGGCGTGACGGTGAGCCAGGAGCAGGCGGCACTCGCCCGCCGGCGTGTCGCGCAGGAGGGGCTCACCGACCGCGTCGACATCCGGCTGCAGGACTACCGGGAGGTGACCGACGGCCCCTACCAGGCCATCTCCAGCGTGGGGATGTTCGAGCACGTCGGCCGTTCGCGGACCGCCGTCTACGCGCAGGCCCTGATGTCCCTGCTCGTCCCCGGCGGACGCCTGCTCAACCACGCGATCGCCTCGGTCCGGTCCGTGCCGGCCTCGAACTCGATGAACCGGTCCGGTTTCCTCGACCGCTACATCTTCCCCGACGGGCAGGTGCTGCCGCTGTCGACCACCCTGGACGCCCTGGAACATGCCGGGTTCGAGGTCCGTGACGTCGAGGCCCTGCGCGAGCACTACGGCCTGACGCTGCGCGCGTGGGCCGACAACGTGCGCGACCACTGGGACGCCGCCCTCGGCCAGGTCCCGGCGTCGCGCGCCCGGACCTGGCTGCTGTTCCTGGCGGCCAGCGCGCTCGCCTTCGAGCACGGGAACCTCACCGTCCACCAGGTCCTCGCCGTCCGGCAGACCGACCGCGCCGGCAGCGGTATCCCCCGAACCCGCCGGGAATGGATGTGCTGAACCGGTCGGGGGCCGGGCACCCCGCCCGCGACCTCCCGGACGGCGGGCCGCCCGACGTCAGCGGAGCGGCCGGACCCTCCCCCCGGGGTCGTCGTCGAGCAACGGGTAGTTCCCCTCGGTGAGGCTCAGCCGAGCGGTCGGTCGAACCGCGATCGCCCCGGCGACGGGCTGGTCGAGCTCGCGCACGAACGCCGGTGCGTAGACGATCTCCCTGCCGTCGTCGCCGCGCAGCCGGCGCAGGAGGGCGAGGTAGCCGAACGCGTCGAAGGTCTCCGGGGCGCCCTTGCCGTCGCGCAGTCCGAGCCGGTCCAGTTCGGTGTCGGCGAGGATCTGGCCGGCCACCACCGCATCATGCCCGACGGGGAGCGGCCCACGGGTCGTGCACGGTGACCCGGGCCGAACGCAGCAGGCCGGGGACGGCGCGCAGCACCGCCTCCCGCGGGTCCCCGACCGGCAGGTGCCCGCCCCGGGGCAGGGCGGCGAGGCGGGCCAGCGCCGGATCGACGAGGGCCCGGTCGGCCAGCGTCCGGTCACCTCCGGTGACCAGCACCTCCGGGAGCGGGTCGACGGCCAGCAGGCGCGCCGCGACCTCGACGCAGGCGGCGACGAGGGCCGCGGTCTGGTTGTCCCGGCGCCGGGCGAACCGGTGCTGGGACCACCCGCCGGCGGCGGTGCGGCCCTGCACGTAGCGGCCGCCGACCTTGGTCGCCGCGAACCGGTCGCCGCGCAGCCGGCCCACCCCGTACCCGCCGCGCCGCACGAGCAGCACCCCGACCTCGCGTTCCGCGTCCAGGTGGGCGACCAGGGCGGAGGCCGCCCGGTCCGGCGGGTCGCCGGCTGCCGGCCAGGGGCCGGCGTCCGCGGGAGGCAGCAGGGACTCCACCCGGGCCCAGGCCCCGTCCGGGGCGGTGAGGGTGAACCCGTGCCCGGCGGCCTCGGCACGGCAGCCCGGGTGCCGGGTGAGGAAGTCCCCGGTCCAGGCCCGCAGCCGACGCGCCGGCACCGTCGCCGTGCGCGGGCCGGTGCCTCCGTTCACACGTCGGGCCCGTTCACACGTTGAAGCCGAGGGCCCGCAGCTGCTCGCGCCCCTCGTCGGTGATCTTGTCCGGACCCCAGGGCGGCATCCACACCCAGTTGATCCGGACCCCGGAGACGAGATCTTTCAGTGCCTGGGTGGCCTGGTCCTCGATCACGTCGGTGAGCGGGCAGGCCGCCGAGGTCAGGGTCATGTCGATGACCGCGGTGTTCTCCGCGTCGACAGTCACCCCGTAGACGAGGCCGAGATCGACGACGTTGATCCCGAGCTCGGGGTCGACGACGTCGCGCAGGGCCTCCTCGATCACGGCGAGGGACGGTCCGGCAAGCCCGGTCTCTCCCCCGGCCCCGGCCCCGGTCACCGGGCCGGTCCCGGTCCCGGTCTCGGTCTCACTCATCGGGCTTCCTCCTCCGGTCCGGCCGTGACCCCGAGCCGGTTCAACGCATCCTCGAAGGCCGTCCAGCCCAACATCGCGCACTTCACCCGGTTCGCATGCCGGCCCACCCCGCTGAAGGCGGCGGCATCACCGAGGACCTCCTCATCGGGTTCGACACTCCCGCGGGCCCGGATCATCCCCCGGTAGGCCTCGACGACTTCCCGGGCCTGGGGCACCGGCTGGTCGACGACCAGATCGTGCAGCACCGAGATCGCGGCCTGGCTGATCGAGCACCCGTCCCCGGCCCAGGACAGGTCCCGGACCACGGGGGCGTCCCCGGACTCGTCGAGGGCGACCCGCAAGGTCACCTCATCCCCGCACAACGGGTTCATCTGATGGCTGTCCGCGGACCGGCCGTCTCCGGGATCCCGCAGCCCGTGGCCGTGCCGCTCCCGGGCATGGTCGAGGATGACCTGCTGGTAGAGCTGTTCGAGGGCGGACATCTCAGCCCCTCCCGAAGTAGCCGCGGACCCCGGCCAGGGCCTCGCAGAAGGCATCGACCTCCGCGGCCGTGGAGTACACGTACAGGCTGGCCCGGGTCGAGGCGGTGGCCCCGTAGCGGCGGTGCAGCGGCTGGGCGCAGTGGTGCCCGACCCGTACCTCGATCCCCGAGGCGTCGAGGACCTGGCCGACGTCATGCGGGTGGACCCCGTCGACGACGACGCTCACCGCGCCGATCCGGCTCTCGGCGGTCTGCGGACCGAGCACCCGGACCCCCGGGATCTCCCGGACCCCCTCCAGGAGCCGGGTGGTCAGCACCTGGTCGTGGGCGGCGACCCGGTCCATCCCCAGGGAGCCGAGGTAGCGCACCGCGGCGTGCAGGGCGACGGCCTGGCTGACCGGCGGGGTCCCCGCCTCGAAACGCTGCGGGGGTTCCCGGAAGGTCGTCTCCGTCATGGTGACCCGTTCGACCATGGACCCCCCGGTGATCACCGGGGGAAGTTCGGCGAGCACCTCGCGGCGCCCGGCGAGCCCGCCGATCCCGGTCGGGCCGAGCATCTTGTGCCCGGAGAACACCGCGAGGTCAGCGCCGAGCGCGGCGAAGTCGACCGGCAGGTGCGGCACCGACTGACAGGCGTCCAGCACGGTGAGGGCGCCGACGGCGGTGGCCCGGGCGAGCAGCTCGGTGACCGGGTTGACGGTGCCGAGCACGTTGGAGGCGTGGGTGACGGCGAGCACCTTCGTCCGGGGACCGATGATGTCGGCGGCGGCGGCGAGGTCGAGGCGGCCGTCGTCGGTGAGCGGGATCCAGCGCAGTGTCGCCCCGGTGCGGGCGCAGGCCCGCTGCCACGGCACCAGGTTGGCGTGATGCTCCATCTCGGTGACGACGACCTCGTCGCCGGGCCGCAGGGTGTACCGGCCGGTGCCCGGGTCGGTGCCGGCCAGCGGGTCGCTCAGGGCGAGGGCGATCAGGTTGAGGCCCTCGGTGGCGTTACGGGTCCAGACGAGTTCGTCGGGGTCCCGACCGACGAAGGCGGCCACCCCGGCGCGGGCCTCCTCGAAGGCGTCGGTGGCTTCCTCGGCGAGGGTGTGCGCGCCACGGTGTACGGCGGCGTTGGCGTGTTCGAGGTAGCCGCGTTCGGCGTCCAGCACCGATCGCGGCCGCTGCGCGGTGGCTGCGGAGTCGAGGTAGCGCACCGGGCGTCCGGCCACCTCCCGGGACAGCAGGGCGAAGTCGGCGCGGATCCCGGTGAGTTCGGCGTCGTCGAACGGCTGCGCGGGCCCCGCGGGTTCGGCTACCGCGGGCTCGGTCGGCACCGGGCCGACCGGCACCGTGTCCAGGCTCACCGCGGCCCCCCGGCGGCGGCCGTGGCACCGGTGAACCGGTCGTAGCCCTCCTCCTCCAGGCGGTCGGCGAGTTCCGGACCGCCGTCGGCGACGATCCGGCCGTCGACGAACACGTGCACGAAGTCGGGCCGGATATAGCGCAGGATCCGGGTGTAGTGGGTGATCAGCAACACCCCGACCTGGCCGCCGGCACGGACCCGGTTCACTCCCTCGGAGACGATCCGCAGGGCGTCGACGTCGAGCCCGGAGTCGGTCTCGTCGAGGATGGCGACCTTCGGTCCGAGCAACTCCAGTTGCAGGACCTCATGCCGTTTCTTCTCCCCGCCGGAGAACCCCTCGTTGACGTCACGTTCGGCGAAGGAAGGATCCATCCGCAGCGCCTCCATGGCGGCACGGACGTCCTTGACCCAGTGCCGCAGGGTGGGTGCCTTCCCGTCGATCGCGGTCTTCGCGGTGCGCAGGAAGTTCGACACGGTCACCCCGGGGACCTCGACGGGGTACTGCATGGCGAGGAAGAGCCCGGCCCGGGCCCGGGCGTCCACGCTCATCGCGAGCACGTCCGCACCGTCCAGGGTCACC
>JARRQM010000140.1:0-7122 GCA_037381765.1 Kineosporiaceae bacterium | reverse complement strand
GGTGTTGGGTCGGTTCCCCGGTACTGGAGTTTTCGATGTCCCGCCCCCGCCCGCTGTCCGGTTTCCCCGAGTGGCTGCCCGCCGAGCGGCTCGTTGAACAGCATGTGCTCGACGTGCTCCGGACCACCTTCGAGCAGTGGGGGTTCGCCCCGGTGGAGACCCGAGCGGTGGAGCCGCTGGAGCAGCTGCTCCGCAAGGGGGAGATCGACAAGGAGGTCTACGTGCTGCGCCGGCTCCAGGCCGGTGACGGGGAGACGGATGAGGGCCGGCAGCTCGGCCTGCACTTCGACCTCACCGTGCCGTTCGCCCGCTACGTCCTGGAGCACTCCGGGAAGCTCGCTTTCCCGTTCCGCCGCTACCAGATCCAGAAGGTGTGGCGCGGGGAACGGCCCCAGGACGGCCGGTTCCGCGAGTTCACCCAGGCCGACGTCGACGTGGTCGGGGCCGGGGAACTGGCCTTCCACCACGAGGTCGAGGTGGCCCTGGTGATGGCCGACGCCCTCGGCCGGCTGCGGGAGGCCGGGATACCGCCGTTCCGGATCCAGGTGAACAACCGTAAAGTCGTCGAGGGGTTCTTCCGTGGCCTCGGGCTGTCCGATCCCGTGGCGGCGCTGCGTGCGGTGGACAAGCTGGACAAGATCGGTCCCGACGCCGTCGCCGACCTGCTCGCCGAGGTGGCCGGGGCGAGCCCGGAGCAGGCGAAGGCCTGTCTCGCGCTCGCCGACATCACCACCCCGGACACGTCCTTCGCCGACCGGGTACGCGCCCTCGGGGTGACCCACCCGTTGCTCGACGAGGGCCTCGACGAACTCGCCCGGGTGCTCCAGGCGGCCGGTGAGCACGCCCCCGGCATCGTCGTCGCCGACCTGCGGATCGCCCGCGGACTGGACTACTACACCGGGACGGTGTTCGAGACGGTCCTGGAGGGGCACGCCGATCTCGGGTCGATCTGCAGCGGCGGCCGCTACGACGCGCTCGCCTCGGACGGCCGCGACACCTACCCCGGGGTCGGCCTGTCCATCGGAGTCTCCCGGCTGGTTTCCCGGCTGGTCTCGCGCGGACTGGTGCGGGCCACGCGGACCGGCGCGGCATCCCCTACGTGTGGTTCCCCGCGGGCAGCACCGGCGACACCGCGGATGAGGTGCGCGATATCCGTTCCGGCGTGCAGGTGGCGGCGGATCCGCAGGGGTGGCGGCCCCCCGCCGAGGACCTGCACCCCCGGGAGGTTGCCGCCGGGTGACCACGGGGGTCGGCCGGGGACGAGGCGGGGCCGGGCCGACCGGGACAGGGCAGCCGGGGTCGGACGGCCGGGGCCGGGGTCAGCGACCCTCCGCGCCGGCCCCCTGCTCCAGCTCGTCCAAGGCCCGGTCGCGGATCCACTCATGCGGGGTGTCGAGTCCGGCCCAGCGATGCCGGGCGTCCGCCATGACGTCCCGGGCGATCTCGGCGGCGCGCGCCGGGGTCGCCCCCTCCAACAGCAGGAGGGCGAGCAGATGCGGGAGCTGCTCGCGGTGGAACGTGTCGTAGGGGTCCGGGCCGGGCCGAGCCGGGGAGCTGTCCCCGGACAGTGTCGGGGCGGAGCCGAATGTCCACACCGGGTCGTCATCCGCGAACGGGTTCTGCGGGGCGGCCCCGGAGGCCGGGCGGTGCTGCCGCCGGGCGTTGGTCACCCCTTCGAGGAAACGGCCGAGTCGTTGCCGGACCTGACCGGCGTCGATCGGGGCGGCACCGCCGGCCGCCCGCCGGTCCACATCACCGGCGGAGGGGACCATGTTCGCGCCGGGGCGGCGCTGCGGCAGACCGTTCTCCCCGACACCGGCGACCTCCGGGTCGGCCGCGGCGCGGGCCGCCGCATCCTGCCACCCGTCGTCATCGAGGGCTGCCCACGGGTTGCCGCCTTCCCCGTCCCCGGTTCCGGTGCTGAACCAGGCAGAGACCGCGTCGAAGAGCGGGGTGCCGACGTCACCGGACAGGTCGAGGGCGGACAGGGGGACGTCGAGGGCGGTGGAACCGGCCCAACGGTCGGCCTCCGAAGGAGCCGCCGAAGGCGGCGGGGGCGTCGAGCGGGGACGGGGAGGTGGCGGCCGGGGTGAAGGACAGTGAACCGGCCGGCGGCGCCGACGGCTGGGGCCGGGCCAGCCTCCCGGCCAGGGCCTGGCGGGCTGCCCGACGGTCCCCGTCGGCGCGGCCGAGGGTCTGGCGCAGCGCGAAGAAGTCCTCCGGGGCGAGCGGGACGTCGTCGGAGCCGAGCGCCAGTCCCAGCAGGCGCAGGGCGTCGCCGCGTGCGCTGTCCACCGCGGTTTCGGTGAGTCCGGTGATCTCGGCGGTGTGCGTGGAGGAGAATCCGCACATCTCGCGGAGCAGGACGACCCGGCGGGCCATCGCGGGAAGGGCGTCGAGGTTGTCCTGGAGCGCGGTCAACCGGTCCATCCCGACCGGGGTCCACGCCCCGGTTCCTGCCTCGGCGAGGGCGTCCCGGTACCCGGAGGTCCGCTGCTGTTGGTGGGCCGCGGCGGTGCGCAGGGCGGCGGCGAACAGGTAGGCCCGCGTGCTGCCGAATCCTCCGGACCCCGGCCAGGTGGCGGCGACATCGAGGAAGGCCTGTTCGGCGGCCTGCTCGGCCTGCTGGAGCCCGGCGCTCCGGTCGCTCGCACCGAGGAAGGCGACGAGGGTGTCCGCCTCCTGGGTGTGCAGGTCTGCCACATCGGTAGGGACGGTGGGCATCTGCTCGTACGGCATCGGTCGTCAGGACTCCGTGGTCACGGGTGAGAGCCTGCGGCCGGCGGGCGCCGGGGCGCCGACCGGTGCGTGTTCGTCACCGTCTCACTGTGGTCTGCTGTCTCAAGGGTATGCGCAAGGTCGTGGACCGGGTTCCGGCTCGGACGGGTTCCCCGGCCGGTTCCGGCCGGTCCCGCGGGGTCGATCAGGGTCCTGGTCAGGCTAGCGTCCTTTCGCCCCTCTTTCGGCATCCGGGCGTATCTCGTTCACTCCGTTGGGGGCGTTCCGGCCTGCGGCGGCTCCCGGGACCGGGGGCCGTTCAGCCGGATGTGCGGGGGATGAGCCGGACTTGTCCGGCTTCCTGGGGGGGCAGCACCGTGGTCGGGGCGGTGACGGTGAGGCAGTCGTCGACGCATCCGAACATCCCGGAGCCGACGTACAGTTCTGAGCCGGCGATGACCTGCCCGTGTACGGATGTGCGGTCGTTGACGGTGAGGTCACCGTTCGGGGCGTAGACAGCTCCGGTGATGTCGAGGGTGGGGTCGCTGCTCGTGCCGAGTTCCTGGACGGCCGTGTTCCCGGGGTCGATGACGACGGCGAAACCCCGGAAGGCGGCCAGGTCCCCGCTGCTGTCGGTGATCCCGGACCAGGTGACGTCCGCGCGCGGGGAGTCCAGCCGGGCGCCGGCCCGATCCGCGGGGTCCGCGACGTCCGTGCAGTTCATCGGGCGGGACCAGGTTCCGCAGGTGGGGATGAGGAGGGCGTCCTCCGCGGTGACCGGTCCGGCCCGGCCCAGATGTACGTCGGACTTCGTCGAGGTCGGCCGGACCAGGTACAGGCCGGGCCGGAAGGAGGTGCACCATTCGGCGGCTTCCGCGGTGATAGCGCCGACGGTCCCGGTGGGGACGGCGCAGGTGCCGTCGGCGTCCGGGGTGACCTGCGGGATGGTTGTCGGGGTGTAGCCGAGTTCGGTGAGGGTTCCCCACGGGTCGCTGACCGGTTGATCCGCGTAGGGGTCGCCGAAATCGCTGAGCCCGGCCTCGTTGAGGTAGTCCGGGTCGACCACGGGCGGCACCACCGGCGGGTCGTGCTCCCAGGGGTAGAGGATGCCGTAGAGGGCGTTCCCCGCGTGCACGGTGAGCCGGTAGGGGGAGACGACCTTGAGGATCTCGCCGACCCGGAGGTCCCCGCCGGTGACGGTGAGGTCGCCGCCGGTGCTGCTGTAGTCCCACAGGTGGTCGACCACGCAGAGCAGGCAGTCCCCCGGGAGGTTCCCGGCCCAGGTGGCGGTCGCGGCGGCGGATACGGTGAGACCGGTGAGGCCGACCGTGGACTCCGTGGGGATGCGCACGGTGACCTGCTGGCGGTCGGGGTCGATGTCCAGGCAGTCCGGCCCGCATCCGTCCCAGGTGGCTGCGGCGAGCCCGAGGTTGTTCAGGGCGTAGTCGCGGGCGGCGGTGCGGGCGTCCAGTTGGTCCTGTTCCGACGGTGCGGACGGGTTCTCGGCGGCGGCGAGGACGTAGGCGGCGGCGAGGGCGGCGCTGTCCGCGGCGATTTCCGCCTGCCGGTGCAGGTCCCGGGCCTGGCCGAGGTCGACGATGAGGGCGAGCAGGGCGAACAGGATGACGGTGAAGATCGCGACGACGACGGCGACGGCCCCGGTGTCGTCCGCGCGGTCGCGGCTCAGTACCCCGGTCCGTCGCCCACCCGAGCCCGCCATCAGCACCAGTCCGTCGTCCCGGTCAGCTCATCCGGCACCGTCGGCCAGGTCTGCCCGTCCGGTAGTTGCTGTTCGCCACCGGACAGGCTGATGCTGCCCTCGGGTTCGGCGTCTTCGATCGGCATGTCGGCCCGGGCGAGCACCCGGTCCGGAACCGGGGTGAGGTGGGTCAGCGACTGGTGTATCTGGATCACGCAGATCCGAATCGCGTTCCCGCGCCGCCAGTTCGGGGCGCTGGTGGCGTCCACCGGTGTCGCGGCGGAGAGCGACTCCCCGGTGACGACCCGGACCTTCACGTAGACCTGCCCGGAGAGGGCTCCCGCGCTCTCCTGCACGGTGCAGGCCAGTGCCTGCAACTCCTCGGTGTGCATCTCGGGGTGGTCCGGTGTCCAGCCGTGGGTGCAGGCGGCGCAGTCGTCGCAGGCGGAGGCGGTTCCCCAGGCATCGGTGGCGGTGCGGGTCGCCGCGAGCCGGGCTGCTTCCCCGGTGGCCTGCCGTATCGAGAGGGCATCGGCGAAGTACACGCCGTAGTCGATGATCCCGAACAGGAGGGCGAACAGCAGGGGCATGACGAGGGCGAATTCGACGGCGGCGGCTCCCCGCTCACCCGGGGGGCGCGCAGCCCGGGACCGTCTCACCCGTCGCATGAACGATCTCCCCGCCTGGGCCCACACCGGGCAGTCACTCTCCGTTGGTGTGACGTTACCGGAATCGGCGTGTTCTTGCAGGGTTGTCCGGGGAACAGGGGTGCGCGGGGTCAGCCGGGGCAGTCGCAGTCGATCCGGGTACGGACCCGGGTGTCCTCGCGTTCCTCGGTCCACAGGCAGTCCGCACCGCAGCGTGGGCACCGGGCGGTGAACCGGACGACGTCGAAGGCCGGGATGCCGGTGGGGCGTTCGGACAGCGGCACCGGGGTGCGCGGCGGACGGGGACGGAACCTGTCGTACCCGCGGGCGGCCGGTTCCGGACGGTCCCCGGGCGCGGCCCCGGCAGGAACGGCACGTCCGGTCACGTTCCACCTCCCCGTGGGAACGGCGGTGCGACGCGTCGGGCCGACCGTACCGTCGGGCCGCGCGGCCGGGCCGCAGCGTCTGCTCGTTGCTATCGGATCGCCGGGCCGGTGCCTTGACGGGGTTGCCGGGTCCGGCCCGGGAACCCCCGTCCGGGGGCGGTCCCGCCGGTCACCAGAACCGGGAACTCGGCACCGGCCCCGGGGACCAGACCCGGTCCCGGGCCGTACCGGTGCCCCAGCGCGGGGCCACCAGGGTGACGAAGTCGGACAGGGCTCCCTCATGGTCGGCGGGGGTCTGTCCGTCTCCTTCGGGGGCCTCGGCGACCGCGCGGATCAGTGCCTGAGCGATCTCCGCCTCGGGGCGGTCATCGGCCGGCTCGTCACTCCACCCGCCACCGCCCGGCAGGGGACGGCGGTGTGCCTCCCACGGGGCGGTGACCACCTGGTGCAGCAGGGTGGTGATGTCGGCGGCCAGCGGTGGCGGTTCGGTCCAGCAGGTCGCATGTTCGACGAGCACCTGATCGGTGGCCGTGCGCAACCCGGCGAGGAGGTCCGGGTCGGCCCCGGACAGGGTGAAGGCGGGGACCAGGGCGTCGGAGGCCCCCGGGGACCATTCGACGGCGGGCAGCCCGAGCAGTTCCGCGGCGGCGAGGCCGAGGATCCGGCTGGACCGGTCCGGTAGCAGGGCCACCGCGGCGGGACGCCGCCCGGCGACGCCGAGCACCGTGGACACCCGTTCCAGGCCCCGGCGGCACCCGCCGAGGGTCTCGTTGAGGAAGGCGTACCGGCCGTTCATCCCTTCGGTGAAACCGTACGGGCTGAGGGTGGTGAGCACCCCCCCGTTCAGCACGAAGTGCCAGCCGCGCAGGTCGTGTTCGGAGAGCACGCCGCGCGGGTCGGGGGCGGGCAGCCCCCCGTCCAGGCGGGTCGCCCCGGTGACCGTCTGCATCCGGGCGAGCATGGTGTCGAGCCGGGCGGCGAGCGCGACATGCTGTTCCTGCTCCGGCCGGCCGACCCGGGTGTACCACTGGCGGGCACCTTCGACATCCCCGGCCATCAGGCTGTTGAAGGCGAGCAGGTAGCGGCCGAGCCACAGTTGCTGGGTCGGGCCGTGCGCGAGGACGGTCACCGCCTCCGCGTATCGGGACTCCGCCTCCAGCGCGGAGACGAGTTCCATCCGCGCGGCCGTGGATTCCGGGGCCCGGGCCACGGCGAGCGCGAGGGCGGGGATCGCCACCCACGCCGCCCCGTGTTCGACGCAGCGGTACCCGTACTCGTAGAGCACCTGCGGGTCGTGCGGGGTCGCCCGGACCGCGGCGGCGGACGCGAGGAGGGCGGTGAATCCGGTCAGCCGGGCCGCTCCCTCGACGATCCCGGCGATGTCGGTGAGGCTGCCCTCGTCGCCCAGCGGCAGCCCTTCGGGAACCGAGCGCAGGGTGCGGATGGCGCCGTCGGCGTCCCCGGCAGCGAGGGCGTCCCGGGCCTGGTCGAGAGCGGTGAGGGCGCCGTGCAGGTCGATTTCCGGGGCTTTCGGCTCGGCCATGCCGACACCGGAGCCTGCCTGTTTCGGGAGCGCGACACCGGGGTCGGTCGCCGTCCTGCCCGAGTCGCGGGCTGCACCGTCGTCCATGCCGCCTCCCGGGGCTCCGACCCTCCACGCCGAGGACGGCCC
>JARRQM010000139.1:6808-7769 GCA_037381765.1 Kineosporiaceae bacterium | reverse complement strand
GTAAGACGACCACCCTCAACGTGCTGTCCGGCTACATCCCCGCCGATGAGCGGGTGGTCACCATCGAGGACGCCGCCGAACTGCAGATGCACCAGGACCACGTGCTCCGGTTGGAGGCACGCCCGCCGAACATCGAGGGCCGCGGCGAGGTCCGGATCCGCGACCTCGTGCGCAACGCACTGCGGATGCGCCCGGATCGGATCGTCGTCGGCGAGATCCGCGACGCCGCCGCCCTCGACATGCTCCAGGCGATGAACACCGGCCATGACGGTTCGCTGTGCACGGCACATGCGAACTCCCCGCGGGATGTGCTCTCCCGGATCGAAACGATGGTGCTGATGGCCGGGGTGGAGCTACCCGTACGGGCCGTCCGCGAGCAGGTAGCCAGCGCCCTCGACCTGATCGTGCACATCAGCCGGTTCAAGGACGGCAGCCGGCGGATGACCCACGTCACCGAGGTCGTCGGGATGGAGGGGGACATCATCACCTTGCAGGATCTCTTCCTGCTCGACCGCGCCGCCGGGGTGGACAGCCGGGGACGGCATCGCGGCGTGCTCCGGTCCACCGGGATACGACCGCACTTCCTCGACAAGCTCGCCGCCTCCGGAGTCAGCCTCGACGCCGGTCCCCTCCCCGGGGAACGGGGCAGACCATGACCGGATCCGGCGGGTTCCCGGTGGCCGTCCCGCGCCCGCTGCTCGTGCTCGGGCTGGTGCTGCTCTTCGCCGGACTCACCGCACTGGTGACGCTCACCCTCGGGTCGCTGACCCGCAAACAGCGACCCGAGGAGAAGATCCGCACCCGGCTGTCCGACTACACGCTCACCCCGCGCCCGCCCACCGCGACGGACCGGAACGACCGCCCCAGGCTGCTGCCGAACAGTGCGGTCGTCCGCTCCACCGTCGAATGGCTCGGCCGGCTGCTGCAGTGGCGCGGCCTGGACACCGCGGTGAGCGCCCGG
>JARRQM010000139.1:0-6784 GCA_037381765.1 Kineosporiaceae bacterium | reverse complement strand
CGCCGGGCTCCCCCTACGTACCGGGGAATGGGTGCTCCTGCACCTCGGGTCCGGCCTGCTCGGCAACCTGCTCTTCGTCCTGCTCGGTCGGGGCCAGCCGGTGGCCGCCGTGCTCGGGCTCCTGCTCGGGCTGATCGGGCCGTGGATGTTCCTCGGCCTGCGCCGGGACCGTCGGCAGCGGCAGTTCCTCACCCAGCTACCAGACACCCTGCAGCTGATCGCCGGGAGCCTGCAGGCCGGGCATTCCCTGCCGCAAGCGATCGACGCGGTCGTCCGGGACGGGGCCCCGCCCATCTCCACCGAACTCCAACGCGCCGTCGTGGAGAACCAGCTCGGGCTCCCCCTGGTCTCCGCCCTCGACGGGGTCGCCACCCGGCTGTCCAGCCGGGATTTCGCCTGGGTGGTCATGGCCATCCGGATCCAGGGCGAGGTCGGGGGCAACCTCGCCGAACTGCTCGGCACGGTCTCCGGGACGCTCCGGGAACGGGAACGGCTGCGCCGCCAGGTGCAGGCGCTATCCGCGGAGGGGCGGATGTCGGGGTGGATCCTCGGCGCCCTGCCCGTCGTCTTCGCCACCTACCTTCCGCCCGGACTACCTGAGCCCGCTGTTCACCACCCCGGCCGGCTGGGCCATGATCGGGCTGGCCGTCCTCCTCCTCGCCGCCGGCGCCTTCTGGGTCTCCCGGGTGATCAAGGTGGAGGTGTGAGATGAGTCTCCTGCTCGCCGCCGGGCTGGTGTCGGTGTTCGGATCCGTCCTGCTCGCGCTCGCCGCGTCCGGGGTGTTCCGCAGCCCGGCGGCCCGCCGGGTGGCCCGTTCCCTCGCCGCGGTCGAGGCCCTGCGGATCAGCCCGACGGCACTGCGCGAGAAAGAACTCGCCCGCCCCTTCGGGGAACGCGTGGTCGACCCCCTGCTCGCCCGGTTCACCTCGCTGGGGCACCGGTTCACCCCGGATGACCGGGTGGAACGGCTCCACCGCCGTCTCGACCTCGCGGGGAACCCCACCGGCTGGGACCCGGACCGGATCCTCGGTCTCAAGGCGCTCGGCACCCTCGTCGGGGTCCTCATCGGGACCCTGCTGCCGCCGATCTTCGGCGCAGGGATCGCCGCCACCACCGTCATCGTCTCGCTCGCCGCGACTCTCGGCTGGTTCGGCCCGAGCCTGTGGGTCTACCAGAAAGGGTATGACCGTTCCGAACAGATCCTCCGGGAGCTCCCCGATGCGATCGACTTGCTCACCATCTCCGTGGAGGCCGGACTCACCTTCGACGCGGCACTCGCCCACGTGGCACGGAACACCAGGGGGCCCCTGGCCGAGGAGTTCTTCCGGGTGCTCCAGGAGATGCAGATCGGAACCGGTAGGGTCGGCGCTCTGCGCGGTCTGGGTGAACGTACCGACGTCGCCGAACTGAAGACGTTCACCGGTGCCATGGTGCAGGCGGACAGTCTCGGAGTCCCGGTCTCCCGGGTGCTCCGGGTGCAGGCAACGGAGATTCGGGTCAAACGCAGCCAACGCGCCGAGGAGAGGGCACAAAAGGTTCCGGTGAAGATTCTCTTCCCCCTCATCTTGTGCATCATGCCCACCTTGTTCATCATCATCCTCGGGCCGGCCGCCCTGACCATCGCGACCAAGCTCGGAGGGATGCACGGGTGACACAGGTGCTACTGGTCTCCTCCTCCACGGTCGCGGACGAGGTCGTCGTACTCCAGGTCGAGGACCCGGGCACCGTCCGGCGAACCGTGGCCGACCTACGCGGACGAGGACGCCCCGCCCCGGTGCTGGTGCTCACCGGGTACCACCCCGACTGGTCCACCTTCTCCGCCGAGGACCTTCCCGGCCCGGTCGGGGTCGTTCCGGTCCCGGTCACCCGCGACACCGTGATCGCCGGGATCACCGAACTCGGCGAGGCCGCAGCGGGCAGGGCCCCCGGAGGCGGCACGTCGGCTCCCGCGGCCCCCCGCCCCGCTGCGGCCCCCGCCCCCGTCGCGCTCCCCGAGACGTCGACCCCACCACCCATCCGGACGGCCACAGCCAGCACGCCGCCACCGGCGGCCACAGCCCCCTGGCCGCACCCCGCAGCCAGCACGCCGCCACCGGCGGCCACAGCCACCACGCCGCCGCCTGCGGCCACACCCAGCGCGCCGCACCCCGCGGCCGCACCCGCCCGGCCGCACCCCGCAGCCAGCACGCCGCCGCCTGCGGCCAGATCCACCACGCCGCCACCGGCGGCCACAACCACCACGCCGCCACCGGCGGCCAGATCCCCCCGGCCACGCCCGGCGGACGAGCCGACGATCCAGGTCGCCGGAACCGGGATGGCGGCCGACCTCGAACCCGCCGCGGAGCCCCTGCCCACCCGGGTTCCCGGGGCTTCCGTCGCGAAGAACCCGCTACTTGCCGCGACCGCCCGGGGCGAGACCGGGGGCCGGAAGGGACCCAGCCGCGCCCCGGGTGGCCAGAGCGCCCGAGACCCCCTTCCCGCCCGGCGCGGCGGCGAGCGGGGCGACGGCACCGGATCCGACGGCCGGAGCCTGTTCGGCGTGGATGTCGCCCCGTCCCCGGACTTTGCCTGGTGGCCGGAGGCAGACGGGTCCGAGCCCCGCTACGGGGCCGGTGCCCGGCTCGGCACCACTCCGGGGAAGATCGTTTCCGCCGATCCCGGGCCCCCGGCGGTTCTCGACCCGGAACCGGCCGCGCCCCGCCCGCCGATCACCGCGGTGCCCGTCGAGCCCGGACCGGTGGCCCCCTCGGCGCCGCCCCCGCCGCCGCCGACCACTCCGCCACCGCCGCCGACCACTCCGCCGCCAACCACCGCGCCGCCTTCCTCGCTGTGGAGCCCGCCACCGTGGGAGTCCGGGGCCGCCGCGGGCTCCGGACCCGGTCCCACCGGACGCAGGCCCGACCCGGGCTCCGTCCTGCTCCCGGTCGACCCGGACGGCAAAGGCCGATCCCTGCTCGCCCCCGAGGGCCCCTCGGTGGAAGAAGTCTTCCCCTTCTCCGGCCGTGGGGGATCCTCGCCGCCGCCTCCGCCGCCACCCGCTTCCGCCGGCGCGCTCGCCGCCTACCCGCCGCCGACGGCGCCCCCCGCGAAACCGTCCTCGGCAGGCACGTCCTGGCCCGCCCCGGCAACACCGCCGCCGGCCCCGCCGACGGCACCTCCACCGGCCCCGGCCTTCCCGTTCGCCCCGCCGCTCACCGGTTCCGGAGCCGGTTCCGGTTCCGGGTCCGCGGCCCCGGACGAACGTTCCCGGGACTGGCTCGACGGCTTCCAGCAGCCACCCCGATCAGCGCCGCCGGCCGGCCCTGTCGCACCGGACCAGCGGGATGCCCCTGCCCGGGAGGAGCCGGCGCCGCGGCGCCGCTCCCTGCGCAGCCTCCTCGGCGGGCGCCGGCACGGCAACACTCCCGCCCCGGGGCCTTCCCCCGAGCCGCCCCGCACCGTCCCCGAGCACCCGGTCGACGCCCCCTTCCGGCCTCCGTCGCCTCTGCCTGCCCCGCCCGGGAACGGCACTGCCGCGCCCTCCTTCGCCGCGCCGTCCTTCCCCGCGCCCTTCCCTCCGGCCCCGCCCGCACCGGAACCGTGGGCCCTCGCCCCGCCACAACCCGCACCGGCCCGGCCGCCGCTCCCCCCGCCCCCGTCGCCGGGTGCCCTGCCACCGGCCGCACCGGCCCCACCGGCTGCACCGGCCCCACCAGCCGCACCAGCCCGACCGGAGTCCTCGGAGTCCCCGGAGCCCCCCGGCTCCGCCGCCACGCCCGGGGACGACGCCGAACTCACCGATGTCCCCATCGACCGGCTCGTCGCCGCGTTGTCCACGCGGGCCGGTGAGCTGGCCCGGGTCGAGTCCGTCGCGCAGACGCTGGCCGACAACGTCGTGCAGCAGGCGGGGGCGGAGGCCGCAGCGATCCTCGTGCCGGACGGGCCGGTGTGGCGGGTCAGCGGCGGGGTGGGATTGCGCACGACCGAACGACGCCTCGTCCTGGACGCCGAGCACTGGTTCATCTCCGACATCGCCCTCGCCGGGCAGGCGATCCTGGTCGAGGACGCCGACGCGGTGCGGTCCCGGCTGGCCGGTGCGCCGCTCGCCGCTTGGCAGCATCTGATGGCCGTGCCTATCCCGGAGGTGCGGACCACGGTCGTACTCGCCCGCAGCAACACCCACGAGCTGTTCTCGGACCGCGATCTCGGGGCCATCGTCCTCCCCGTCCGGGAGGCCGCACCGCAGCTCGCCGCCGCCCTGGCGGCCCGTGACCTGGCCCGGGCGCTTGCGCCGCTGCGGGAGGACCCGCACCCCCACGAAAACAGAAAGTGACCGGACAACCACAGCAGTTCCGGTGACTGGCCGGGGCGGGACCCGCCCATGTGGCAGATTGTCCACGTGCGCCTCGCCCAGTTTCGTCAGGAGTCGCAGTACCTGCCCCTGCTCCTGCGAGCCTTGCTGTTGCTGCTGGGTTCCCTGCTCACCGCCTCGGTGGACGGATTCGGTCCCGCGGTCGCCGTCGCCCCCGCTCTGCTCCTGCTGTTCGTCGCGGCCCTCGGATCGGTCCCGATACCGCCGGGAACACCCCGCAGCATGCAGTCCCTGGCCGAAGCGCTCAGCGCCGCCGTCGTGGTCGGCAGCCTGCACGGCAAGGCCGACCTGTTCCTGCCCTATCTGCTCGTCCCGCTCGTCTCCGCGGGCCTGAACGGCGGCATGCTCACCGCCTTGGCCGCCGCCGGGATCGCCTCGGCCGCCCTCGGCGTGTCCATGACCGTGGCGACCACGCACGTCACCATGAACGCCCAGCTGGGGCTGGCCACCTGGGCCCCCATGTTCGTCGCCGTCGCCCTCGTCGCCGCCTGGTCGCGTCGGATCGCCACCTCGGAACAGCCGGCCAGCGAACCGGCCTACGCCGACGCCCACCGGCTGCTCTCGGAACTACACGTGGTGGCCCGCCAGCTCAGCCTCGGGCTGGAACCGCAAACGCTCGCGGCGGCCCTCGCCGACGACGCCAGCGCCCTCGTCCCGGGGACGAACGCCACCGTGCTCGTCCGGTCCGCGGGCGGCCGATTCGTCCCGCTCGTGGGCACCCCGCCGGACAGTTCCGCGAACAGTGTCGTTCTCGACGCCTGGCTCACCGCCGACGTCGTGCGCCGGGGGCAGGACGGGACGACGGTGGTCGCCCTGCCGGTGCTCATGGGGGAACGGGTGGTCGCCGTCGTCGTGCTCACCGGCCCCGAGCACCTCGACGAAACCCATGTGGCCGCCTGCCGCAAGGTCGTCTCCCAGGCCGGTACCCGGCTGGCCTCGGCGCTGCTGTTCGACGACGTGCGCCGACTGGCCACCGACGACGAGCGACTACGGCTGGCCCGGGAAATCCACGACGGGATCGCCCAGGACCTCGCCTCCGTGGGATACCTGATCGACGACATCGCCGACACCGCCTCCCCGGACGTGCACGAGCGGCTGATGGCGCTGCGCGAGCACATCACCGGGCTGGTCGGGGAACTCCGGTTGAGTATCTTCGACCTGCGGACCGGGGTGGATGAGGCGATCGGGCTGTCCCGCACCCTCGGCGACTACGTGCAGCGGGTCGGCACCCAGGCGGGGCTCATCGTGCACGTGTCCACCGACGAGTCCCCGCACCGGCTGCCCGTGGCCACCGAGGTGGAGCTGCTGCGCATCGTCCAGGAAGCGGTCACCAACGTCCGCCGGCATGCTGAGGCGACCAACGTGTGGCTGTCCGTCGTCGTCGACCCGCCGTACGCCCGGATCGCCGTCACCGACGACGGGCGGGGCCTGCAGCAAGGACGACCGGACAGTATGGGGATCACCGGGATGAAGGAGCGGGCCCGGCGGATCGGGGCGACCCTCCGTGTCGAGAGCCGGACCGACGGGCCGGGCACCGTTGTCGACGTATGCATCACAAGTGCACCGAACGCCCTCTCTCGAACACGGAACGCCACCACAGATCGCCCGAGCGTGGCAGACTCAGGAACCGACGGACCCGGGGCGGACAGGACCGTGCTGGTGGATCTGACCGGAACGGAACGCCCCCGGCATTCCGAGAGCGGTGGGCTCAACCCCACCCAGACCAGGAGGTAACCCGTGAGTGGGGACGGGACGCGCATCTCGGTGCTGCTCGTCGATGACCATCAGCTCATCCGCGACGGCTTGCGCCGCGCATTCGACCGGG
Organism: Kineosporiaceae bacterium; assembly: GCA_037381765.1. Classification (GTDB taxonomy): domain Bacteria; phylum Actinomycetota; class Actinomycetes; order Actinomycetales; family Kineosporiaceae; genus JARRQM01. The sequence goes on along the minus strand of JARRQM010000139.1, from coordinate 607 downwards.
CCGGTGACCTCGAAGTGATCGGCGAGGCCGGAACGATCGCCGATGCGAACGCGCAGCTGGACCGGCTACACCCGGACGTCGTGGTGACCGACGTGAGCCTGCCCGACGGGGACGGCATCACCCTGGCCCAGCGCGCCCGGGCCTCCTCCGCCGACCTCGGCATCGTCGTACTCACCATGCACGCCGGGGATGAGCGGCTCTTCGCCGCGCTCGACGCGGGCGCCTCCGCCTTCGTCGGCAAGGACGCCCCGGCCGAGGAGGTCGTCGCCGCCGCCCGACATGCGGCGGCCAATCCGAAGGCGTTCACCGCCCGCGACCTCAGCGACGCCCTGCAGCGGCGGATGCACGCCCCGCAGGGACCGAAGCTGTCCCCCCGGGAACGGGAGGTACTCGACCTGCTCGTGGACGGGCTGGCCATCTCCCAGATCGCCCGGCGGCTGTTCATCAGCGAGTCCACGGCGAAGACCCACGTGGCGAACATCTACGAGAAGCTCGGCGCGGGAAACCGCGCCCAGGCCGTGATGGCCGCCGTCCGCCTCGGTCTCGTCCCCGAGGCGGGGCTGCAGCGCTGAGCCACCGCACGAACCCCCAGGGGCCGTACCGGGAC
>JARRQM010000138.1:1995-8418 GCA_037381765.1 Kineosporiaceae bacterium | reverse complement strand
CCGATCACCCCCTTCATCGCCGTGGCGATCGATTCCAGGGTGGCGTTGAGCCGGTCGGCCATCGTGGCGACGGCGGGATCCCCGCTGGTCCGGGCCCGGACGGCGAAGTTGCCCTTGGCGACCTGCCCGAGCAGGTGGCTCATCTCCCGCACCGGGTGGGTGATGGACCGCGAGATGAGCATCGCGAGTCCTATCGCGAGCGCGATCCCGAACACGAACAGGCCGATCCCGTACTTGAGGCCGAAGACGGTGGCGGCGTCGCGGGCCTGGACGAGGTCCGAGGCGTCCAGAGCGACCACGACGACCGCGGCCGTCTCGCCCTGGAAGTCCGTGACCGGGTGGTAGTGGAGGATGAAGGGCTTGTCGTTGTAGTCGAGGTCCTCGTTGACGACGGTGCCGCCGATCGCGGACGCGAGGTCTGCGGAGTCCACCGGGAAGTTCTCGTCCAGGGTGGAGGCGAGGGACTCCAGCGTCGCGGGGTCCTCCGCGGAGGGGAAGTACAGGGTCGCGCCGACCGAGGCGTCCATCGTGAGCTGTTCCAGGAAGGCCTCGCCGAGCGAACCGCCGAATTCCACGGTGCCGACGGCCTTGCCCTGGTAGTCCACCGGGATCACGGCCCGGACCCCGAGCCCGGCGACCCCGGACTCGACCCCGGCGATGAGCTTGTGCTGCTTGTTCGCCTCGACCACGGTGAACCGGAAGGAGGACAGATCGTCCCCGAATTTCTCCGGTTTGTGCAGTCGGAGGAAGGAGGTCGCCGGGGCGGTGTGGAACTGGAACTGGGCCATCCCGTAGTCGGCCTTGAGCTGCTTGAACGACGGCAGCATCAGCGCCGAGAGCGCCTCCCGGTCCCGTTCCGCGAACGCCTTCTGTACATCCGGCTGGTTCGCGACGAACGTGGCGAGCTGTTCGGCGACGCTCTGCTGGATCTGCAACTTCTGATCGATCCGGGTGCTGAACGTGTCGATGCGTTGTGCCCGTTCGCGGTCGTAGGCCCGGTTGGCCATCACGTTGTTGGTGATGATCCCGCCGGCGACCCCCAGCAGTACCAGTACGGCACTGAGCGCCAGAACTTTGCCCAGCACACTGCGACGTAGTACTGAGATCGCCGTTTTCATGTCGCCACCCTTCGGTCGTCCTCTGCGACTTTCTTCGACACCCCGGCGCGGGCGCTGGAGCAGTAGACCGGTGACTGGCGTATGCCGTTCCCCCGGATGGGTGCCGGTCCGGCCGCCGCCCGGGCTCCTCGTCGCCGGGGCCGGCGGGCGGTCCGCCCGGGGTGAGGCCTGTCCGGGGTGAGGTCCTGGGCAGAGCCCACCAGGATTGGTTCGGTACGTTCGGATTGTTCCGAACAGAGTGGTACCCTGACGTCATGTCTGGCCCTGTCGAATCCGTGGACCCCGTGGACCCCGCTGAACCCGCCGGTTCCTCCGCACCTGATCAGGAGCGTTCCGCTGACTACGGGACAGGTCCCGGATCCGGGACCGACGCCTTCGTCGAGGAGGCGGGTCTGTACTTCGAACGGCTCGGTCTGAGCCGGACCTCCGGCCGGGTCATGGGGGTCCTGCTGACCCGATCCGATGCCGACGCCCCGGAACTCGCCGGACGCCTCGGCGTGGCGAAGAGCAGCCTGAGCGTCGCCCTCCGCCAGTTGGAGGGGGCCGGCCTGCTCCTCCGTTTCCGGTCGCCCGGACACCGGCGCGATCGCTACCGGCTGGCCGAGGACGTCTTCGCCCGCGGTTTCCGGGCCCGGATGGCCGAGTTCGAGGCGTTCACTGCGCTTGCCACCCGCGGGCTCGCCGTCGTCGGGGACGACCCCGGGCTGCGCCTGCGGCTGGAACTGATGCGTGACATGTACGCCTTCATGGCGGTGGAGTTCCCGCGGCTCCTCGACCGCTGGGACGCCCAGGCGCGGGAACGGACCGGAGGTGCCTGATGAGAGTTCTCCTGCTGACCAACGGATCCCGGGGCGACGTCCAACCTTTCCTCGCCCTCGCCCACGGGCTCGCCGCGGCGGGGGCCGAGGTCCGGCTGGCCGCACCGGCCCGCACCGCCACCCTCGCCGACGCCGCCGGGGTGCCCTTCCACCCGCTCGACGACACCCTGCTCGACCTGCAGGACCTGGCCGCCGGCGGCGGGGTGCGCGCCGCCCTCACCTCGGCCCGGCAGGCCATGCCGCTGCTGCGCCGGATGCTCGACACCGCGGCGCAGCTGCGCCGGGAAGAACCGCCCCAGGTGGTCGTGCACCATCCGAAGGCCCTCGCCGGACCGCATCTCGCCGAAGCCTGGGGCGTCCCGGCGGTGGCGGCGACCCTGCTGCCCCTGTACCGGCCGACCCGGGAGTTCGCCCTGCCGGTGCTGCCCGGGGCCGGCCGCTGGCCCCGGCCGCTGGCCCGGGCCAGCTGGCGGATCGTCCCCCTGATCGACGCCCCGTACGCGCGGATGATCCGGACCTGGCGGGCGGAGATGCTCGACCTCCCGGCCCGCTCCGGGGCCGGGATCATGACCGGGCCGGACGGTCGCCCCGGACCCGCCGCACTGCACGCCTGGAGCGCCAGCCTGCTCCCGGCCCCCGCGGACTGGCCGCCGGAGGCCGCGCCGCTCGGGGCCTGGCTGTCCGCCACGCCCCAGGACTGGGCGCCACCGGACGGGTTGGCGGAGTTCCTCGCCGCCGGAACACCCCCGGTGTCCATCGGTTTCGGCAGCATGGTGGGGCGGGATCCGGAGCGGCTGACCGCGATGGTGCGTGACGCGGTGCGCGCGGCCGGGGCCCGTGCCGTGCTCACGACCGGGTGGGGCGGGCTGCGTGAGACTCCTGGCCGGGCGGGGGAGGACCTGTTCATCGTCGAGGCCGTCCCGCACGGCTGGCTGTTCCCCCGGGTTGCCGCGGTCGTCCAGCACGGGGGTGCGGGGACGGTGGCGGCCGCCGCCCGCGCCGGACGGCCCCAGCTGATCCGCCCGTTCCTCGGCGACCAGCCGTTCTGGGCCGACCGGGTGCACCGCCTCGGTCTCGGGCCCGCCCCGCTACGCGGTCGGCTCGACGTCAACCGGTTCGCGGGGGCGCTGCGGGCCGTGCTCACTGATCCGGGTTACCTCCGGCGGGCCGGGGCCGTCGCGGAATCCATGGCAGCCGAGGACGGGGTGGGGACGGCGGTGCAACGGATCCTCGCACTGGGTGTCCCGGGGTAACCGTCCCCGCGGTGCTGCCCGTCCACCCCGGGACCTCCTGGTCAACTGTCCGAGATCGGGCGCAGCGAACGCAGCCGGTGCCCGGCGAACCACAGCGCCCCGACGATGACCACGCCCAGCCCGATGATGCCGGTGGTCAGGCTGACCGCCGAGGAAATCTGGTCGGTTCCGACGATGCCTCCGGCCACCGCACGGGCCCACTGCAGCACGCTGAGCGTCTGGGCTCCGGAAACGTGGGCGCCGATGAGGGACTCCCAGATGAGCGCGTAGCTCAACCCGACCACCACGGCGTTCCGGCTGGCCACCGCGAGCGCCAGGAACAGCGCGGCGTAGGCGAGGCCTGCGACCAGGGCAGCCACGGTGTAGCCGGCGGCGAGGTTCTCGCTCCGGCCGAACAGGATGAGACCGGTGGCGAAGGTCGGCAGGACGGCGAACACGAGCAGGGTTCCGGCCGCCACGGCGTACTTCGTCAGCGCGATCACCGTTCGGTTCAGCGGTTTGGTGAGCAGGTAGACGATGGAACCGTCATCGATCTCGGGGCCGATCGCCCCGGTTCCGATGATCAGCCCGAGCAGCGGGACCACGGTGCCGAGGGCGAAGGCTCCGAGCACCAGTGTGCCGATGTCGTGGTCCGTACCCGCGGTGAGGCGGGTGATGATGGCGGCGCCGAGCAGGGCCGCCGGCAGGAGGATGAGGACGGCGGCCCGGCGCCGGCCGAGCAGGGTCCGCGCGGTGAGCAGGGCGACAGTGGGGTTCATCGGGACACCAAGGGATTCATCGGGACACCAAGGGATTCATCGGGACACCAAGTAGGAGAAGACACTTTCCAACGACTCATCGGCCGGGATCACCTCGTACAGAGTGATCCCCCGTTCCCGGGCCGCCCGGGGCAGCGCCCGGACGAAGGCGGCGTAGTCGCCGGTCTGGACTTGTAGGCCGGGTTCGGCCCCGTTTCGGGCCGGGGGCAGCCAGACTCCCGAGGCCGCCCCCTGCGCGATCACCGCCGCGCCCAGCGTCCGGTCGTCGCTGGAACGCACGGTGTACCGGTGTGGTCGTTCGGTCATCAGCCGACGGATCTGCCGGTAGTCCCCGGAGGCAGCATGCCGTCCGGCGACGAGTACCCGGATGTCCGAGGCGAGCCGCTCGACCTCTTCGAGGACGTGCGAGCTGAACAGCACCGTGCGGCCCTGCGCGCCCATCTGCGCGAGCAGGTCCATGAGCTGGGCCCGTTGCCGCGGGTCCATCCCGTTGAAGGGCTCGTCCAGCAACAGCACCGGCGGGTTGTGCACCAGCGCGGTGGCCATTTTGATCCGCTGCTTCATCCCCTTGGAGTAGGTGCGCAGGTCGCGGTCCTGCGCATGGCCCATCTGCACCGCTTCGATCGCGGCCTGGGCGGCAGCCGCCGGGTCGGGTAACCGGTGTAGCCGGGCGTTGGCGAGGACGAACTTCCAACCGGAGATGCTGTCGTACATGGCTTCCCGCTCGGGGACGAGCCCGATTCGGCGGTAGATCTGCTCGTGCTGCCAGACCGGTTCGCCGTCCAACCGGACGCTGCCGGCCGAGGGCGCGAGGAACCCGGCCATCAGGTGGATGAGGGTCGATTTCCCGGCGCCGTTCGGTCCGAGCAGCCCGGTGACCCCGGGGCCGATCTGCATGGTGATGTCGTTGACGGCGACGACGTCACCGAACCAGCGGGAGACGCGGTCGAGTTCGAGGACGCTCATGCTGGGGACACCTTCCGGTAGCGCAGGAGCAGCAGCCCCGTGCACACGGCGACGACGGCGACGGTGCCGACACCGAACATGGCTCCGCCGAAGGTACTCAACGGGGCCTCCGGTAGGAACGGATCCGCGTCGAGCAGTTTCAGGGCGACGAACTGCGCCGTACTCGCGATGACGGACAGCAGGAGCAGCGTGGCGATGATCGCCGCCACCCCGAAACCGCGCCGGGACGTGATCGCGGCGATGAGCAGGGCGAGTCCGGACAGGACGACGGCGAACAGCACGGCGCCGAGAAGGGCCAAGACGAAGCCGCGGGTCTGTACGCCCCAGGACATCTTCGCGAGCAGGGCCGAGGCGTAGAGCACGGCCAGTGGTGCGGCGATGAGCCCGAAGACGGCGGTGGCCAGAGCCGCGTACCGGGCCAGCACGTAGTCGCTGCGGCGCAGCGGCCGGGAGAAGTACAAGGTGATCGTCCGGAATCGCAGGTCGCGGGAGACCGCCACCGGGGCCTGGACAGCCAGGTAGATGGAGATGATCAGCTGGAGGCCGGAGGCGTAGCTGGTGTACTGCAGGGGGAGCTGTAGATCCCCGGACATGTTGACGGAGATCCCGGTGACCAGGGCCGGGAGCACCATCACGGTCCCCAACAGCGCCGCGAGGACCTTGGCGCCCACCGGCCGGCCAAGCCCGACGCTGCCGCGCAGGGTGTCCAGGTAGAGCGCCTGTATCAGGTGCATCCGGCCGAGCACGGGGCCGTCGTAGTGCCGGTAGCCGATGTCGTGGATGGCCCCGCTGGGGGTTGGGGTGTTCTCGTTCACCGCTGCTCACCTCCGGTTCCCGGGACGGCGCTGGTTCCCGGGACGACGACGGGCTGTCCCGGGCCGTCCGGTTGTCCGGGGACGACCGGAGCGGCGGCGCCATCGCCGGTGAAGAGTTCCGCGATGTGGTGCCGGCGGCGTTCCACCCGAACCAGGCCGAGTCCGGCGTCGATGACCGCATCCCGCACGATGTCGTAGACGGTGTCGTCGACGAGTTCGACCTCCGCACCGGACCCCGCCGCGCGGGTGTGTAACCCGGCCCTGATGAGGGCGGGGAGCAGCAGGTCGGGGCCGGCGTCGGCCTCAACGGCGAGGACCGGACGGGCTGCGGTGACCTCGGCGGTGGCCGAGGCCCGCAGCAGCCGGCCGCCGTCGATCACCACGACGTGGTCGCAGATCTGCTCGACCTCCCCGAGTAGGTGGGAGGTGACCAGGACAGAGATCCCGAAGTCGGCGCCGATCCGCCGGATGAGCGCAAGCATGTCCTCCCGGCCGACCGGGTCGAGCCCGTTGGTGGGCTCGTCGAGGAAGATGAGCCGGGGGTCGTGCACGAGCGCCTGGGCCAGCTTGACCCGCTGTTTCATCCCGGTGGAGTACCCGCCGACGGCCCGGTAGCGCTCCTCGTACAAACCGACGTGCCGGAGTGCGTCGGCGGCGCGTTCCCGGGCGGCAGTCCGGGGGAGACCGGACATCCG
>JARRQM010000138.1:0-1958 GCA_037381765.1 Kineosporiaceae bacterium | reverse complement strand
GACATCCGGCCGAGATGGACGACGAGCTCGGTGGCCGACACGTCCGGGGGCAGGCAGTCATGTTCGGGCATGTACCCGACCAGGGCGCGGACCTGCGCGCCGTCCGTGTGCGCGTCGAGGCCGAGGACGGTTGCCGAACCCGAGGTGGCGGGGGCCAGTCCGAGCAGGATCTTGATCAGAGTGGATTTGCCCGCACCGTTGACGCCGACGAGTCCGGTGACCCCGGGAGGGATCTCGACGGTGAGGTCGTCAAGTGCGGTCACGGACCCGAAACGTTTGGTGAGGTTTCTCGTAGCGATCATGGGCACGGATGCCAGCCTAACGAGCGGGCGGGCCGGTCCAGATGAAGACAGCCCCCGACCCCAAACGGGGGAAAACCCCAATATCGGGGACGCCGTCGGCGGTGGGGGAGCCTCGGCTGCGGGGGACGACACCGGCCGCGGGGGTACTTCCGTCGCTGGGGCGGCCATGCGGGAGTATTCACGAGGATGGTCATTTCCCTTGCCGGTCACCACCGACCCGAGGATGATCATGTCCGGGCCGTCGTTCCGGCACCTGCCGCGTCACCGGGGGGCGACGGGCCCCGGGGAGACGTCAACAGTCAGGGAGTTCGATGCAGGGACGGGGTTCGATGCTGCGCGGGTACGGGGGCGCGGATACGGGGATGACGGGGATGGGAGCGGCTTGCGTCCCCCGGTGCCGTTGCACCGGGTGGGGAGATGAATGTTGAAGAGTGCGGACGTTCCGCGAGGGCATGCCCTGAAACAGGACGTGCCGGGTCGTTACCTATCGAAGTCACGGGAGATTCTTCATGTCCGCTCGTGACTACGTAACGCCATTCTGTGATGTTTGGGTCGACTCGGTTGCCTTTGATACCCGACCGCGTCACTCTTCGTTGATGGGTACGGGGGTATGGCAGGGGTTCGCGCGGGCACAGGTGCTGCCCCGCCTCCCGGGGATGGCGCTGTCCGGGGCGGTCTTGCACCTGCCCGACACGACCTGGATGCTCCGCGGCGTGGCCATGGTGCCCGCGCGGTCCCAGGACAGCTTCTGGTTGTGGGCGTTCATCCAACCGCTCTACGTGCCGGCGGACCGGCTGAACTTCCGGTACGGGCAGCGGCTGGGGCGGATGTCCGATCGTCGCCTCACCGGCTGGCCGGCCCGTTTCGACCGGGCCCTCGGCACCGAGATCGCCCGCAGCGTGCGTACCCAGGGTTTGCCCGGATTGGCCGCGGTCCGGGACCCGGGGGACCTGCTCTCCCTCGTGCGGGCACAGGACGGTGCGGCAACCGATCTCGACCATTGGGAGGCGGCGGTCTATTCGGCCATCCTCGCCGGGGACCGGGCGACCGTACGCCTGATCGGTCAGCAGGTCCGTGAGCTGCCCGAGAATGGTGCGGTCGGTGCGGTCGGTGCCGCCGAGCACCGGATGCGGCGGGTCATCGCAGGCTACGAACGAGATGTCGGGGGAACCGAGATCATGCTGCGCCGGTGGCGGAACGCGACTGCCCGGGCGCTGCGGCTGCCGAGAACTACCGGGACGGGCCCCCCGGGGTAGCGGGTCCGCCAAAGCCACACGAAGCCCCTGCCGCACAGGGAAGCGCGGGGAGGGCACCCCGGCCGTCCGGCTGGGGACGGGCGGCTCGGGGTGCACCGATGCGGTGGGCGAACAGTATGTAACCAGACCGCATCTCACCGAATCCGGGACGTTCGGGCCGGCCGCGTGCGGGAATGCCCGTCCGTGTCACCATCGGATCTGCCGTCCCGGAGCGTCACCGGGCGGGAGGAGATGTGGTGCCCGAGATCCGCCCCGGTTGGCAGCTGTCCGTCGGCACCGCGGCCGTCCTCGCCCTGATCGCCGGGGGCAGCCTTCTCCTTCGGTTCCGGTGGGCTCGTGCGGTCGGTGCCTTCGCCCGTGAGTTCACGGTCGTCTTGGCGCTGCTCGCGTTGTGGCAGGG
>JARRQM010000137.1:0-5158 GCA_037381765.1 Kineosporiaceae bacterium | reverse complement strand
GGGGAGGCCCCGGGACCCCGGTGGGTTCCCGGACCCCACGGGACTTCGGGACGCCCGGGACGCCCGGGACGCCAAGACCTTCGGGGACCCGGGGGGTCAGCGACATCCGGGGGGGTCAGCGGCATCCGGGGGGTCAGCGGCATCCGGCGGGTCAGAGGAACAGGCCGAGTACCGCGAGGCCGAGCAGGCTGAGACTCACCATGGACAGGCCGCCGACGATGGCGATACTCGTGCCGTTCCCTTTCCCGACGAGCCGTCCCAGTCCGGTGGGCAGGGTCGGTTCGACGCTTTCGGACAGCTCGGACATCAGGTGGTCGATGACCTCCTCGGGCACTTCCCCACCGACGAGGCCGGCGCGGGCCGGGGCGGCAACGTGGCGGGCCTTGCCGGGCTGCTCGGAGGCCCCGGAGTCTCCTGTCCCGGAGACCCCCGCCCCGGGTACCCCGGGCGACTCCGTCCCGGACACCTCCGTCCCGGGTGTCCCCGCCCCGGGGGATGCGCCGGTCCCGGGCCCGGTGTCGGATCCGGCCGGGGTGTCGAACCGGGTGAGACACTGCCCGCACCAGGGGTCGCCCGGACGCCCCCGGGCCCCGCACCGGGGGCAGCGCACGCGCTGCCGGCCGGAGGCGTCAATTCCGGCGGAACCGCCGTACCCCGGAAACGGACCGGGCGGGAACGCGTTCATCGCTGAGGGTTTCAACCGCGGGGACGTCCGGCTTGAGAGGGTTCGGCCACGACCAGCCAGGCCACCGGTGAAAAACCCGGAAGCGCACGGAGATCCACAGGGGCGGTCCTGATGACCGCCGGGCCGCGGCTAGCTATCGTCCCTCATCACACCTCGTGCAGACCTCATTGCCGAGGCCGGAGGAGGCGGGCAAGGTGCAGAAGATCAGCGTCCAGGCATTGACGGAAGCGGACGAGACGGGGAATCTCACCGATCTGGTCGTGCGCAACGCGACCGAGGCACCCGGGACGGTGGCGTTCGGCCGCCCCGGTCCGGACGGGTGGGAGGACGTCACCTGGCGGGACTTCCACGCGGAGGTGGTCCGGCTCGCCCGCGGGTTCGTCGCGGCCGGGGTACAACCCGGCGACCGGGTGGCCCTGATGTCCAAGACCCGCTACGAGTGGACCCTCACCGACTTCGCCATCTGGTTCGCCGGAGGGGTCACCGTTCCGGTCTACGAGACCTCCTCGGCCGAACAGGTGGCCTGGATCCTCGCTGACTCCAGCTGTGTGGCGGCGGTGGTGGAGACCCCCCGGCATGCAGCGACCGTGTCCGAAGTCCGGGAGGAGCTACCCGACCTCGCCCACCTGTGGGTCCTGGACGAGGGCGCCGTCGACGCGCTCAACGGGCTCGGCGAGAAGGTCGACGAGGAAGAGATCGAGACCCGACGCCGGATCGCCGACGCGGCCTCCGTGGCCACCCTCATCTACACCTCGGGGACCACCGGGAAGCCGAAGGGGTGCGAACTCAGCCACGCGAACTTCATCGACCTGGCCGCGAACGCGGTGGCCCGGCTGTCCTCGGTGGTCCGCACCGACGGGGCATCGACCCTGCTGTTCCTCCCCCTCGCGCATGTTTTCGCCCGGTTCATCCAGGTGCTCGCGATGACCGCCCGGGCGCGGATGGGGCACAGCCCGGACGTGAAGAACCTCCTGGCCGACCTCGCCGAGTTCCGCCCCACCTTCGTCCTCGCCGTCCCCCGGGTCTTCGAGAAGATCTACAACTCCGCGGAGGCGAAGGCCCAGGGGGAGAGCAAGGTGAAGGGCGCGATCTTCACCGCTGCGGCCCGGACCGCCATCGCCTGGAGCAAGGCGCAGGACACCGGCGGTCCCGGCCCGGGTCTGCGGATCCAGCACGCACTGTTCGACCGGCTGGTCTACGGCAAGTTGCGGGCCGCGCTCGGCGGGCAGGTCCGCTACGCGGTGTCCGGGGGCGCCCCGCTCGGTGCCCGGCTCGGGCATTTCTTCCGCGGTATCGGCGTGATCGTCCTCGAAGGGTGGGGACTCACCGAGACCACCGCCCCGGCCACGGTGAACACGCCCGAGCTGGTCAAGATCGGCACGGTGGGGTTGCCCCTGCCCGGGGTGAGCGTGGCCGTCGCCGAGGACGGGGAGTTGCTCGTCTCCGGAGTCAACGTGATGCGCGGGTACTACCAGAACCCGGACGCCACGCAGCAGGCCCTCACCGACGGCTGGTTCCACACCGGTGACCTCGGCGACATCGACCAGGACGGTTACGTCCGGATCACCGGGCGGAAGAAGGAGATCATCGTCACCGCGGGAGGGAAGAACGTCGCTCCGGCGGTGCTGGAGGACCGGCTGCGGGCGCATCCGCTGGTCTCCCAGTGCATCGTCGTCGGTGATCAACGGCCGTTCATCGGTTGTCTGGTCACCCTCGACGCGGACATGCTGCCGACCTGGTTGGCGAATCACGGCAAGCCGGCGATGGATGTCGCGGCGGCGGCGGCGGACCCGGAGGTGCGCCATGCCGTTCAGGAGGCCATCGACCGGGCCAACCTCGCGGTGAGCAAGGCCGAATCGATCCGGAAGTTCCACATCCTGGACACCGACTTCACCGAGGCGAAGGGGCATCTCACGGCGAAACTCAGCCTGAAGCGGCCGATCGTGCTCGCCGAATTCGCCGAGGTCGTGGAGGACCTCTACCGCTGATCCCACCCCGGTTCCGGCCCGACCCCCCTCCGGGTGTCCCGGTCCCGGCCGCTGATCTGTGCGGCCAGGACCGGGGCACCCGCGGATTCGCCCGCCACAGAGCGTCCCCCCCAGGTACCTTGCAGTATCGGACTGTTTACACAGGGCCATCGGACTGTTGACACAGGGCCACATGACGCAGGGGCGGGGAGCCGAACGCATGCACCAGCAGACCGTCGCGAGGTCCTCCCACGCAGGGTCCCCCGCCGACGGGCCCCTCGTCACGGGACCTTCCGTCCGCACGTCGACGCCGGTGCTGGTGACGGTGCTGACGCTGATGACGCCGGTGACGCTGGTGACGCCATGACAACGATCTGCGACCTCGATCCGGCGGTCGCCACGGCCCTGCGCAACGCACTCGGGGACGGCCGCCTACTGTTCTCCGTCGACGAGTTGCGGCTGTGGTTGGAGAGCAGCCTCGGAGAGTCCACCGTCGTGCTCGGCCCCACCGTCGACGAACGGACCGCCTACGCGCTCGCCGACGCGATGCGGATCACCCGCCCCTTCCTCGGGGTCGTCCTGGTCCGCCGATACATCGACGCGGGGGTACTCAGCGAGGCGCTGCGGGCCGGCATCCGCGAAGTCGTCAACGAACGCGACGTCGCCGGCCTGAGCGCGGCCGTACACCGGAGCAACGACCTCGCCGACGCGATGCGGTTCCAGGCCGGGACGGGCCAGCCGGACGGGACCGGTCCGCAGGGGCGGGTGATCACGATCTTCTCCGCCAAAGGCGGCTGCGGGAAGACGACCCTGGCGACGAACCTCGCCGCAGCCCTCGCCGACCGGGGCCGCAACGAGGTCTGCCTCGTCGACCTCGACCTCGCCTTCGGGGATGTCGCGATCACCTTGCAGCTGTTCCCCGCGCACACCATCGCCGATGCGGTGCCGCTGGCGAACACCCTGGACCTCACCGCCATCCAGGCCCTGCTCACCCCGCACTCCCCCGGGTTGACCACGCTCGTCGCCCCGGTCGAGCCGGGGAATACCGAGTCCATCCCCGGCAGCCTCGTCTCCGGGATCCTCGAACTGCTCCGCAACCACTTCGACTACGTCGTCGTCGACACCCCACCGGCCTTCGACGACCAGGTACTCGCCGCCTTCGACCTGTCCGACGTCGTCGCCCTCATCGCCACCTTGGACATCCCCGCCCTGAAAAACCTCAAACTCACCCTGGAAACCATGGACCTGCTCAACTACCCGCGGGACCGCTGGCGGATCGTACTCAACCGGGCCGACTCCAAGGTCGGGCTGTCCATCGCCGAGGTCGAGAAAACCCTGCGGACCCCGATCACCGTGCAGATCCCCAGCTCGCGGGACGTCCCGGCGGCGATCAACCGGGGCGTGCCGATCGTCCTCGACGACCCGCGGCACCCGGTGAGCCAGTCCATCCGTGCCTTCGCCGAACGCCATGTGGCCGCCCCGACCTCCGCCGCCGGGGGGCCGACCCGCGACCGGGACGCCCGGAGCGACCGGCGCGGCTTCCTGCACCGCCGGAGCCGGGCATGAGCCTGTCCGACCGGCTCGCCCAGGCCCGACTGGCCCGGACCCAGCCATCGAACGGCTCCCCCGCCCCGGACCAGGCCGCCCCGACCTCCCGGCGGGCCCGACGGACCGGGACGGCGGACCCGTTCGCCGACCTCAAGCGCGAGGTACACCAGTCCCTGCTCGACACCCTCGGCCCACGGCTGTACGACGCCAAACTCACCGAGGAGGACATCGAACGGCAGGTCCGCAGCACCCTGCAGGACGTGCTCTCGGTCGGCAGCATCCCGTTGGGGGCCGCCGACCGGACCCGGATCGCCGGGGAGATCGCCGACGACATCCTCGGCTACGGGCCGCTGGAGCCCTACCTGCGCGACCCGGACATCACCGAGATCATGGTCAACGGCCCCGACCAGATCTACCTGGAACGCGCCGGGCGGCTGCACCCGGCCGACGGGCGGTTCACCGACGAGGTGCACCTGCGCCGGACCATCGACAAGATCGTCGGCCGGATCGGCCGACGCGTCGACGAGTCCAGCCCCATGGTCGACGCCCGGCTCCCGGACGGCAGCCGGGTCAACGCGATCATCCCCCCGCTGGCCGTCGACGGTTCGCTGCTCACCATCCGCAAGTTCGCCGCCGACCCGCTCACCACCGACGACCTCATCGCCTCCGGCACGTTCCCGCCCGCCGTCGCCCAGTTCCTCGCCACCTGCGTGCGGGGCCGGCTGAACATCCTGGTCAGCGGGGGCACCGGGGCAGGTAAGACGACCACCCTCAACGTGCTGTCCGGCTACATCCCCGCCGATGAGCGGGTGGTCACCATCGAGGACGCCGCCGAACTGCAGATGCACCAAGACCACGTGCTCCGGTTGGAGGCACGCCCGCCGAACATCGAGGGCCGCGGCGAGGTCCGGATCCGCGACCTCGTGCGCAACGCACTGCGGATGCGCCCGGATCGGAT
>JARRQM010000136.1:5024-10184 GCA_037381765.1 Kineosporiaceae bacterium | reverse complement strand
ATGCCGGCCGGCATCCCCGGCGCCCGCCCCCATCCCTGGGGTGGGGGCCTTACCCCGGCTACGTTGCCGGCCCCCGCCGATGAGCTCGGAGGTGTCGGAATCCTCCCGGGCGATCAAGTCGGTGATGTCGGCGATCCGTTTGCGCAGCGGGGCCGGGTCGATACCCCGGGCGGTGTTGTACGCGATCTGCTTCTCCCGACGCCGGTTCGTTTCCCCGATCGCCTGATCCATCGACGGGGTGATCGTGTCGGCGTACATGTGCACCTCGCCGGAGACGTTCCGGGCGGCCCGGCCGATGGTCTGGATGAGCGACTTCGCCGAGCGCAGGAACCCCTCCTTGTCCGCGTCGAGGATGCTCACCAGGGACACCTCGGGCAGGTCGAGTCCCTCCCGGAGCAGGTTGATCCCGACCAGGACGTCGAATTCGCCCTGGCGCAGTTCGCGGAGCAACTCCACCCGGCGCAAGGTGTCGACCTCGGAATGCAGGTAGCGCACCCGCACCCGCTGTTCGAGCAGGTAGTCGGTGAGGTCCTCGGCCATCTTCTTGGTCAGCGTGGTGACCAGCACCCGCTCATCCCGGTCGGCCCGGACGCGGATCTCGCCGAGCAGGTCGTCGATCTGCCCGGTGGTCGACTTCACCACGACCTTGGGGTCGACCAGACCGGTCGGACGGATGATCTGCTCGACCACCCCCGCGGCGCGGGACAGCTCGTAGTCCCCCGGGGTCGCCGACAGGTAGACGGTCTGCCCGATCCGTTCGAGGAACTCCTCCCACTTCAGCGGGCGGTTGTCCATCGCGCTCGGCAACCGGAACCCGTGTTCGACCAGCACCCGTTTGCGGGACATGTCCCCCTCGTACATGCCGCCGATCTGCGGCACGGTGATGTGCGACTCGTCGATGACGAGGAGGAAGTCCTCGGGGAAGTAGTCGAGCAGGGTGTTCGGCGGGGTTCCGGTGTCCCGTCCGTCAATGTGCCGGGAGTAGTTCTCGATCCCCGAGCAGGCCCCGACCTGACGCATCATCTCGATGTCGTAGGTCGTCCGCATGCGGAGCCGTTGGGCTTCCAGCAGTTGCCCCGCCCGTTCCAGTTCCGCCAGCCGCCCGGCCAGTTCCGTCTCGATCCCGGTGATCGCCCGCTCCATCCGCTCCGGGCCCGCGACGTAGTGCGAGGCCGGGAAGACATACATCTCCTCCTCCTCGCGGATCACCTCCCCGGTGAGCGGGTGCAAGGTGTAGAGCCGGTCGATCTCATCGCCGAAGAACTCGATCCGCAACGCGAGTTCTTCGTACATCGGGATGATCTCGACGGTGTCCCCGCGCACCCGGAAGGTGGCCCGGGTGAAGGACAGGTCGTTGCGGGTGTACTGCATGCCGACGAAGCGGCGGAGCAGCTCGTCGCGGTCCAGCGTCATACCGACCCGCAGCCGGACCATCCGGTCGACGTACTCCTGCGGGGTACCGAGCCCGTAAATGCACGACACCGAAGCGACCACGACCACATCCCGCCGGGTGAGCAGCGAGTTCGTCGCCGAATGGCGCAGCCGCTCCACCTCGGAGTTGATCGAGGAGTCCTTCTCGATGTACGTGTCCGTCTGCGGGACATACGCCTCGGGCTGGTAGTAGTCGTAGTAGGACACGAAGTACTCGACCGCATTGTGCGGGAACAGTTCCCGGAACTCGTGGGCGAGCTGGGCGGCCAGGGTCTTGTTCGGGGCCAGCACGAGCGTGGGCCGCTGCACCCGCTCGATCAGCCAGGCCGTGGTCGCCGACTTTCCCGTACCGGTCGCCCCGAGCAGGACGGTGTTTTTCTCCCCCGCCTCGACCCGCCGGGCCAGTTCGGCGATCGCCTCGGGCTGGTCACCGCTCGGCTGGTACTCCGAGACCACCCGGAAGGGGGTGACGGTGCGCTGCAGGTCGGTGGTCGGACGCATGGCACCACCGTAGGCGGCTCCGGCGACACTCTGCGCCCGAGCCCGAGCCCGAGAGTCTGAACCTCAGCCCGGCTCCGGCCCCGGATTGTCCGGCGTCCACCCCGACCCCACGGCCCAGGCCCGGGCCCGGGACAGCGCCGCGACGATCCACGGGCTCTTGCGCTCCAGGTACGTGTCGATGTCCGCGCCCTGGGCGGCCAACTTCACCGCGGCGTAGCCGTCCCGCTCCGCCGGATGACCCCGTAGCCAGTCCCGGAACATCAGCTGATCGCGCCAGGCCGGCCCATCGGCGACCCGAACGTGCAGGTGCACCGGCCGTCCGGGATCGCAGGCCGCGTACAGCCGCTTCTCCAGCGGCTGCCCGTCCGGACCCTGGTCCCGCCACGCGCCCGGTAGCCGGGCGAACCCCGCGTCCTCCAGCCTGCTCTGCAACCGGTCGGCCACGGCCAGGTCGGCCAGCACGAGCTGAAGATCGACGATGTCCTTGGCGGGCAGCCCCGGTACTGCGGTCGACCCCGTGTGATCGGCCCGCAGCACCGCGTCGCCCGCCGCCCGCCGGACGCGGGCCAGCAACCGGTCGGCCTGCCGGGGCCAGTCAGCCGCGGGCTGTTGCACGGACACCCGATCCGGGCGTGGGGCCCGCCGCCGGGCCTGCAGATTCGCCGCAAACGGGAGGATCCGTTCCCGCCACAACCGGTCAACCGTCTCGTGCAGGGCCTCAGGGCTGCCGGAGTTGTCCAGCCAGACGTCGGCGGCGGCCCGGCGGGCGGCGTCATCGGCTTGGGCGGCGATCCTCGCCCGGGCGTCGGCGGGGTCCAGCCCGCGCCCCGTGAGCCGGCGCACCCGCACGTCCTCGGCCGCGTCGACGACGACAACCAGGTGGTACCCGTCCCCCAGCCGGTTCTCCACGAGCAACGGCATGTCGTAAACGGCCACCGCCTCCGCAGGCAAGGTGGCGAGCAGCTGCGCGGTGCGGGCGGCGATCCGGGGATGCAGGATCGCGTTCAGCCGTTCCCGCTGCGCCGAGGAACCGAACACGATCCGGGCCAGACCTGGCCGGTCCAGCGTCCCGTCGGGCAGCAGCACCTGCGCGCCGAAGGCCTCGACCACCTCGGCGAGGCCCTCGGTTCCGGGCTGCACGACCTCGCGGGCGATCACGTCCGCGTCGACGATCTCGGCACCGAGCCGGGCGAGCCGTCCGGCGACCGTCGACTTGCCCGCGCCGATCCCCCCGGTGAGCCCCAATGTCAGCACCTGGACATCCTCTCAACGTGTTCCAGGATCACGGACGCCCCCCCTGGCCCGTCGCGAACACCGTCGTCCCGGCTGCGCCGCCCCTCCGGCCCGGGCGAGCAGGGAGCCCTGCCGGCGAAGTTGCCCACGATCCGTGAGGTCGCGGTGTGACCCCGTGCTCTCACGCCTTTCGGGGTGCGGGGTGCGGAGTGCGGGATGCGGGATGCGGGATGCAGGGTGCGGGATGCGGGATGCGGGGGTTAGTAGGCACCGCGGCGGGCGAGGACGGCGGAGACCGTTCGGGCGATGATCGTCAGGTCGAGACCGAGGAACCAGTTCTCCACGTAGTGCAGGTCCAGCCGCACCGACTCCTCCCAGCTGAGATCGGACCGCCCGGAGACCTGCCACAGCCCGGTGATCCCCGGCTTGACCCGCAACCGACGCCGGACGTCCTCCTCGTACCGGGCGACCTCCCCGGGCAGCGGCGGTCGGGGACCGACCAGTGACATCCGGCCCAGGAGCACGTCGAACAGCTGGGGCAACTCGTCCAGGGAGTACCGGCGGAGGACCTCCCCGACCCGGGTGACCCGGGGATCACGGCGCAACTTGAACAGGGGACCCCCGGCATGTTCGTTGAGATGACGGAGTTCGGCGAGACGTTCCTCGGCATCGACGTACATGCTGCGGAACTTGTGCATGACGAACGGCCGGCCGTAGCGGCCGATCCGTTCCTGCCGGAAGAACACCGGCCCGGGGGAAGTCACCCGCACGGCGACGGCGACGGCGGCGAGGACCGGGGCGAGCAGGATCAGCGCGAGCAGGGCGAGCAGGTAGTCGATACCGGTCTTGACCACCCGGCGGGCCCCGGTGAACTCCGGTTCGTCGACGTCGAGCAAGGTCAGCCCGCCTACGGTGCGCAGGTGCAGCCGGGGGACGGCGACGCCGACCAGCCGCGGGGCGACGAGCAGCTGGACCCCGCTGCCCTCCAGATCCCAGGACAGCCGGCGCAGCTCCGCGGAATCCACATCGGACCAGGCGGTCAACACGACGGTGTCGGCCTTGGACTCCTCCAGGGCGGTGAGCACGTCCTCGGGGCCGCCGAGCACCGGGATCCCCTCGATCAGCGAGGAAGCCGACTTGCCCACGCAGGCGGCGACGACCTGGAGCCCGGCGGCGCGATCGTGCCGGGTGGTGCGGACGAGTTCGGCGACCGAACGTTCCAGTCCGATGGCGAGTACCCGCTGGTGCAGCACCCCGTGGCGGCGGGCGGATCGCAGGGTGGCCCGGCCCGTCCCGTGCATCAGCAAGGTGCCGAGCACCGTGACCGGCACCTGGATGAGGGCCAGCTCACGCAGCAGGGTCCCGGGGATGGTCAGGGCAGCCGTGCTGACCACGGCGGTGAGCAGGGCCCCGGCGGCGGCCACCCGCCGGAACTCCTCGGTTCCCGTGCACAGGTAGCGGTCCTGGTAGCCGCGACCGGCCCAGATGAGACCGAGCAGGGCGGGCGGGACGAGGAAGGCGAGTAGCCCCGGGACGCCGCCCGGGGCGGCGGTGAGCGCGACCAGACCGGCCATCGTGGCGTCCGCGCCGACCAGACCGCGCCGGTACCGCACTCGCCAGCCGGCGGCCCGGGGCCGGGGCGCGCCCGGCAGGGCCCGGTCCCGGCCCGGCCACCGCCGGCCCGGGGCCGGGGCCGGGGCAGGAACGACCGGGGCGGGCCCGGGTACGTCCGGCGTCGGTAGCGGGAAGCCCGGGCTGTCCTGTTCCGCCGGCGCCGGGCCGGAACGGAGGGCAGAACATCCGCCGGCTTGCTCAGGCACCGGGACAGCTCCGTTCGCCCCTCGGTTCACGCCGACCCCCTGACGGGCGGCCGAGACCGCACCGTGCACGCTCCGAAAGTGGAACCTCACTCAGTGATGACGATAGGCAGGGTTTCCTTGCGGCGCCGCCGCGGCAGCGGAAAACCACCTGGTCGGCGTACCGGGGTGGAGACGG
>JARRQM010000136.1:2332-5014 GCA_037381765.1 Kineosporiaceae bacterium | reverse complement strand
CTCCCGCAGGGCTGCGAGGGCCTCGTCGGAGGCCAGGGTGCCCTCCGGTTCGGGCTGGGCCACCGCCTGGGCGGAGGAGTAGGTCGACGGCGCCGAAGCCGCCTCGCCGCGTGCCTCGGCCTCGGCCTTCTGCGCCTCCTCGATCTGCTTGCGGTGCGCCTCCCAGCGCGAGTGGGCCTCGGCGTACTGCCGCTCCCACTCCTCACGCTGCTTCTCGTACCCTTCGAGCCACTCCTGGGACTCCGGGTCGAAGCCCTCCGGGTACTTGTAGTTGCCGGCGTCGTCGTATTCGGCCGCCATGCCGTACAGCGACGGGTCGAACTCCTCCGAGGACACCTGGCCGGCACCCTCGTTCGCCTGCTTCAGCGACAGCGAGATCCGCCGGCGTTCCAGGTCGATGTCGATGACCTTGACGAAGATGCTGTCGCCGACCTGAACGACCTGCTCGGGAATCTCCACATGCCGTTCAGCCAGTTCGGAGATGTGCACGAGACCCTCGATGCCCTCGTCCACCCGGACGAACGCCCCGAACGGCACGAGCTTGGTGACCTTGCCCGGCACGACCTGGCCGATCGCGTGGGTGCGGGCGAACTGCTGCCAGGGGTCCTCCTGGGTCGCCTTCAGCGACAAGGAGACCCGCTCGCGGTCCATGTCGACGTCGAGGACCTCGACGGTGACCTCCTGGCCGACCTCGACGACCTCACCCGGGTGGTCGATGTGCTTCCAGGACAGCTCGGACACGTGCACGAGGCCGTCGACCCCACCGAGGTCGACGAAGGCGCCGAAGTTGACGATCGAGGACACCACACCGGAGCGCACCTGGCCCTTCTGCAGGGTCTGCAGGAAGGTCTGACGCACTTCGGACTGGGTCTGCTCCAGCCAGGCCCGGCGGGACAGGACCACGTTGTTGCGGTTCTTGTCCAGCTCGATGATCTTGGCTTCGATCTGCTTGCCGACGTACGGCTGCAGGTCACGAACCCGCCGCATCTCCACCAGGGAGGCGGGCAGGAAGCCGCGCAGGCCGATGTCGAGGATGAGTCCGCCCTTGACGACCTCGATCACCGTTCCGGTGACGATGCCGTCCTCCTCCTTGATCTTCTCGATCGTGCCCCAGGCGCGCTCGTACTGGGCGCGTTTCTTGGACAGGATCAGGCGGCCTTCCTTGTCCTCCTTCTGGAGGACAAGAGCCTCGACCTCGTCGCCCACCGCGACGACCTCGCTGGGATCCACGTCATGCTTGATCGACAGCTCACGCGAGGGAATAACGCCCTCGGTCTTGTAGCCGATGTCGAGCAGGACCTCATCCCGATCGACTTTGACGATCGTGCCGGACACGATGTCGCCGTCGTTGAAGTACTTGATGGTCTCGTCGATGGCGGCGAGGAAGTCCTCTTCGCTGCCGATGTCGTTCACCGCGACCTGAGGGGTGCTCACCTGTTCTGCCGTGCTGGTGCTCATGTAGGAGGAACTCCGATGCGGACAGGGATCGTTGGGTTTGTCGGGCGGCGCTCCGGTGGCGGGCCGAGCCGGCCCCGAGGCGGTGGCGACACCCTCAGCATGGTGGCTGCTGGCCCTGCCAGTCGGATCAAGGACAAACCAAGTCCGCGCACGCTGTGCGCTCGCTTTACCCTACCCGCTGGCAAGATGGAGGGTCAAAGCCCACCGGCCGCCCCGTCCGGTGCGTTTCACCGGCGAGGATGACCCCATGGCGCAGCCCCCCGAACCCGGCCGGCAGGAGATCGCCGGTCCCCCGCCGGTACCCGGCAGCCCGGCCGCCGTGGGCTACCGGAAGGTGTCCGCGGAGGAGACCGTTCGGGGGAACCGGACCTGGTGGGATCGGGAGGCCGGGAACTACCTCGCCGAGCACGGGGACTTCCTCGGCGAGGACGGTTTCACCTGGTGTCCGGAAGGGCTGCGGGAGGACGACGCCCGGCTGCTCGGCCCGCCGGAGACGCTCACCGGTCTGCGGGTCCTTGAGGTCGGCTGCGGTGCCGCCCAGTGCACCCGCTGGTTGCGCCGGCATGGGGCCCACGCGGTGGGCCTCGATCTGTCCCGGACCATGCTCGGGCACGCCCGGCGCACCGACCCACCGACCCCCGTGCTGTGCGCCGATGCCCGGGCGCTCCCGCTGCCCGACGGCGGGGTCGACCTCGCCTTCTCCGCCTACGGGGCGGTCCCCTTCGTCGCCGACCCGTGGACGGTGATGGCCGAGGTCTTCCGGGTGCTCCGGCCCGGCGGCCGGTGGGTGTTCGCGGTCACCCACCCGGTGCGTTGGGCCTTCCCCGACGACCCGGGGCCCGGCGGGCTCACCGCGACCCGCTCCTACTTCGACCGCACCCCGTACGTCGAATCCGACGCGACCGGACAGGTGCTCTATGCCGAGCACCACCGGACCCTCGGCGACCGGATCCGTGACCTCACCACCGCCGGCTTCGTCCTGGACGGCCTCGTCGAACCCGAATGGCCGGACGGACATGACCGCAGCTGGGGCGGGTGGAGCCGGCTCCGCGGGGAGCGGCTGCCGGGTACGGCGATCTTCCTCACCCACCGTCCCGGCTGAGCCCCGGACCAGGCACCCGCCGGGACCGGTGTCCCCGGGGGCACCTATCCCCGGGGGGCGCCTATCCCCGGAACACCCGTCCCCGGAACGCCTGCCCCGAGGCACCTGTCCCCCGGTCAAGT
>JARRQM010000136.1:0-2325 GCA_037381765.1 Kineosporiaceae bacterium | reverse complement strand
TACGCCCCGACCGTCCGGGTCACCCGACCTCCGGTTCCGCTCAACGCCGGGGTCTGCTGCAGCTGGGCGACCCCGCGCCGGATGTTGATCCGGATCGCCGCGTCGAGGAGATCCTCCTTCCCAGCACCGTCGGTCCGGGCCTGTTCCACCGCCGGGCGCAGTGCCTCGACGAGGGAATCGATCGGGGTCCCGCTCGGCCCGTCCCCACCCTCGACCGCTTCGACCGCGGCGGTGACCGCCCCGCAGGAGGAATGTCCGAGCATCACCACGAGTTCGACCCCGAGATGCTGCACCGCGTACTGCACCGATCCCAGGGCCACGTCGTCGAGAACCTGTCCCGCGGTCCGGATCACGAACAGATCCCCCAGGCCCTGGTCGAACAGGGTCTCCGGAACCACCCGGGAGTCGGAGCAGGCGATGACGACGGCAACCGGGTGCTGGCCGCCCACAAGGTCGTCCCGGCGGGCAGCGGACTGGTCCGGGTGGATCGCCCGCCCGGTACGGAAACGGGTGTTCCCGTCTTCCAGCCGGCTGCGGGCCTGCGGCTCGGTCAACGTGACGCCGTCGTCGCGCTGCGGGGCCGGGGTGTCCCGACCGGCCCATCTCGTTCCGCCGGCCCCGAGCAGGGCACCACCGACGGCTCCGCCCCCGAGCAGCAGGGCCTGCCGCCGCCCGGTCCACCCACTACCCGCCGCATCCTGTCCCGCGTCCACGACACACCTCTCCGAATCCGCCGCCCCGGTCCACCCCGGACCCGGATCGGGCGCACGGTCACCCGAGGTATACGTGACCGAACTACTCCTTTGCTACCAAATGTGTTGATAACAACAGGATCGGCACCGTACCCCGCTCCCACGTTCAGGCAGGTAGGTCTGTCCTGACTTCTTGGAGGGGGATGTTCTCGAACTACCTCATCGGCCTGCGCGAAGGTCGTGCGGTGTCCCTCATCGTCGTGATCCTGTTCGCCGTCCCGCCGGAGCTGGCTGCGGGCGGCTGCCTCGGCCCGTCCCCGGTCGAAAGCTGACCGGCCGGGTACCGCGCAACGTCCGAGCGGAGTCCGAGACCTGCGCTCAGTGCCCGGCGTCCCGCCAGGTCCGTCCCTGACCGAAGGAGACCTCCAGGGGGACCGCCAGCTGCGCGGCCCCGCCCATGGCCGAACGCACCAGTTGCACGACCCGGTCCTGTTCCCCCTCGGCCACCTCCAGGACGAGCTCGTCATGGACCTGGAGCAGCATCCGCGAGCTCAGCCCGGCCTCCCGCAGCCCGCGGTACACCTGCACCATGGCTCCCTTGACGAGGTCCGCGGCCGACCCCTGGATCGGCGCGTTCAACGCCATCCGCTCGGCCATCTCCCGGCGCTGCCGGTTGTCGCTGTCGAGGTCGGGCAAGTAACGCCGGCGGCCGAGCAAGGTTTCGGTGTACCCGGTGCGGCGGGCCTGCGCGACGACCCCCTGCAGGTAGTCGCGGACCCCGCCGAACCGGGCGAAGTACTCCTCCATCAGACCGCGGGCCTCATCCTGGGTGATCCCGAGCTGACGGGACAGCCCGAAGGCGGACAGCCCGTAGGCGAGCCCGTACGACATCGCCTTGACCTTCGCGCGCATCGCCGGGGTGACCTCGTCCGGGGCGACCCCGTACACCCGGGACCCGACGAACCGGTGCAGGTCCTCCCCGCCGCGGAAGGCCTCGATCAGCCCGGCGTCCCCGGAGAGGTGGGCCATGATGCGCATCTCGATCTGCGAGTAGTCCGCGGTGAGCAGAGTCGCGTAACCGGTCCCGACGACGAAGGTGCCGCGGATCCGCCGGCCCTCCTCGGTACGCGCCGGGATGTTCTGCAGGTTCGGGTCGGTGCTGGACAGCCGGCCGGTCGCGGCGACGGTCTGCTGGAACGTCGTGTGGATCCGGCCGTCGTCGGCGACCGACTTGAGCAGCCCCTCGACGGTCTGGCGCAGCTTGGACGTGTCCCGGTGGCGCAACAAGTGCAGCAGGAACGGATGTTCGGTTTTCGCGTACAGGTCGGCGAGCGCCTCGGCGTCGGTGGTCCAGCCGGTCTTCGTCCGTTTTGTCTTCGGCATACCGAGCTGCTCGAAGAGCACGACCTGGAGCTGTTTCGGTGAGCCCAGGTTGATCTCGTCACCGAGGACGGTGAAGGCCTCCTTGGCCGCGGCGGCCACCTCGGCGGCGAAGTGCGCCTCCAGCCCGGACAGGGCCGCGAGGTCCACCGCGATCCCGGTCCGTTCCATCTGCGCGAGGATCGGTACCAGCGGCATCTCCAGGTCGGAGTACACCTCCCGGATCCGCCCCTGGGCCTGTTCCCCATCGAAC
>JARRQM010000135.1:0-5179 GCA_037381765.1 Kineosporiaceae bacterium | reverse complement strand
GTCCGGCCCCTTCCAGCCCCGGAACGTAGGGGAACGTCACCGGGTACAGGCCGCTGCGCTGGTAGGTGTCGATGTAGTTCACCCCGGCGGTGATCACCTCGACGAGGATCTCCTCCGCTCCGGGCCGGGGTTCGGGGAGCGGGACGGGCCGGAGGGTCTCCGGTCCGCCGGGGGATTCGATCCGGATCGCCTGCATGTGACCTCCTCGCCGTGGCGGGACCGCCGGGTACCGGCCCGGGCCCGGGTCCCACGCCATACTCTCGGACATGACCGACCGTCCGGCAGCGCCGGGTGCCGACCGGGACGCCGTTCCTGCCGCGTCTGCCTCTACCGTCTCCGTCGCCGCAGCAACGCGCACCGCGCTCGCCGCGCTCACCGCACCGGAGCTGGCCCGGATCGTCGACCTCGTCGCCGTCCCCGAGCCCGCCCCCGGCCCACAGGTGCGCACCGTGCTCGTCGCCAACCACCGGGGACGGGTGCGGCTGCACGCCGACGGCCGGCATGAGGTGCTCGCCGGGGACGACCCGGTGGCCGGCACCGACCCGCTGGCCTTCCTCCCGTACCCGGAGGAAGTGGCCGACCCGGGCCCGGACAATGCCGGGAACGTCTACCCCGATCCGGCCCGCCGGCTGCTCAGCTTCCTCTCCGACCCCGACCGCAGCCCCGACCTCGCCGTCGTGCACACCCCGCGGCACTACTTCCCGGAGGAGGGCGGGCACCGCGGGGAACACGGCTCCCTCGACGTGATCCAGTCCCGTGCCCCGTTCCTGCTGTCCGGAGCCGGGGTCGGTGCCCGCGGGGTGCGGCACGATTCGGCCCGGGTCGTCGACGTCATGCCGACCCTGCTCAGCGCGGCGGGCGTGTCCCGGGACCGGCACCGGGACGCCACCGGGGCTCCGCTGGACGGGACGGCCCGGGAAGACCTGCTCACCCGGCCCGGTGCCGGACGCCACGTGATCGGGGTGCTCTGGGACGGGGCGCACTGTTCGGACCTGCTGCACCTCGCGGCCACCGGCGAGTTGCCCGGTGTCGCCCGGCTGCTCGACCACGGGGTCGCCCTGTCCGGGGGCGCCGTCGCCGAATTTCCGAGCGTGACCTTGTGCAACCACACCTCGGCGCTCACCGGGGTCGGGCCGGGACGGCACGGCGTGATCGGCAACGTCTTCCACGACCGGCGGCTCGGCCGCACGATCAACGCGAACGATCCGACGACGTGGCACCGGTCCGCGGAGTGGATCCGCCCCGCCGCGGCCACGGTCTTCGAGGTGCTCGCCGCCGCCCGCCCCGGGGCGGTCACCCTGTGTATCAACGAGGCCGTCGATCGGGGGGCGACGGTTTCGACCATGGCCCGGGTGCGGGCCAGCGGGGCGTCCGGGGCCGGCGAACTCGACGCGCTGCTGCCGCCGGCCGAGGACAGCCCTTTCGTCACCGCCCCCGAGTACCTCGCCGATCCGTATCTGCGTTGGTGCAGCCGGGTCGACGACCTCGGCGTCCAGCAGGTACTCGACGCCTTCGCCGATCCTGCCGCCGCACCCGCCCTGACCTGGTGGTCCCATCTGGTCACCGATGCCGGGAACCACGCGGGCGGGCCCCGTTCGGAGATCTCCCGGGCCGCGCTGCGGGACGCCGACCGGCGGCTCCAGGCCCTGCTCGACCACCTCGACCGGGTTGGCCTCACCGGGCAGGTGACCTTCCTGCTCACTGCCGACCACGGGTTCGAGGCCGCGGACGAGACGGTGCGCGGGTCGTGGCGGCCCGCGCTCGCCGCCGCTCTGGACCCGCTCGGGATCCCCTGGCGGGATGAGGGGCCGGGACTGATCTATTTCGGAAAGTAACGGATCTATTTCGGATAGTGATGAACCGCTCCGTCCTGGGGGTGAATTCACCGGGGCGGAGTACCCCTGCTCCGGGTGGTGCTCCCCGGTCCCCCGGATGGAGCATCCCGGCACCCGCCGCGGGCCGATGCGTCCCCGGGAAAGTCGGACGGGGACGGCCCCGGACCGCCCGCCGGAGGCGTAACCCGCGAGAAATGGACGTAACGGAGAGTTCAAGCTAGTGCGGTGGTGCTGTAGCCGGACTCTCGTACCGTCGAAGGTATGAAGATGCTCGTCGATGTCGCCACCCTGTGCTCCCGATGCGGTGCCGAGTCTCCGTCCAGCCCGCCGCCGTCCTCCTGGTCCCTTTCCGTCCAGGACGAGCACCGGACCTGGACCTGTGCCTCCTGCACCCGTGCCGACCTCTTCCGCATCGAGGCACGGCTGTCCCTGCCGTAGTCAGGGAACCGGACGCCGGGAAACCGGGCACCCCGGATCCGGGTCCCGGATCTCAGCGCCGGACCCGGGACGTCAGCCGTGCGGCGGGACCGCCGGTTCCCGACCGTCCTCGGCCGTCGGGACCGTCCCACCGCCCGAGCCGTTGAGGCCACCGGCCTCCTCGATGCCACCGACGCCGTCGAGGGGGTCGGCTTCCGGCTCGCCCTCCTCATCGACGAACTCGACGTAGTCGAGGGCGGTGACGTCGAAATCGGGCAGCCACTCCGCGAGCACTGCGAGGACCGGCACTTCGCCCTCGATCTGGCAGAGCACGCCGACCCCCCCGATCCACACCCGGTGGATCAGCAGGTACTCCGGTGGCAGGTTGATTTTCAACCCGATCGACCAGTCCGGCCGGCGCGGGTCGTTCACCTGCGCGAACAGTTCACGCATCCACGTGCGGGAGAACCTCCAGGTGGTGTGCCGGGCTGGTTCGAGGAACGGGGACAAGTAGTCGAGCAGGCTCTCCCCGTCCATCTCGATGGAGGCCTTGATGAACCCCTCGTCGCGGAGCCCGGCGACGACGGCCTCGGACTCATCGGCGAGACCGAGGGTGAGTAGCCGGCCGATCTCCGTGGGCATGCCTTCGGGCAGGTGCTTGACCGCGCCGAAGTCGAGGACGCCGAACCGGCCGTCGTCGAGCAGCCGGAAGTTCCCCGGATGCGGGTCGGCGTGCAGAAGCCCGGCCCGGGCCGGACCGGCGAGCAGGAATTCCAGGTAGCGGCGGGCACCGTGGTCGCGGTCGCCCTGGCTGCCCTCGGCGATGAGCCGGGACAGCGGTACGCCGTCCAACCATTCGCTGATGATGACGTGCGCGGTTGCGGTGACGACGGTGGGAATGGCGAAAACCGGGTCGTCGGCGAAGGCCTCGGCGAACCGGGACTGGGCCTCCGCCTCCAGGGTGTAGTCGAGTTCCTCGGCCACCCGGGCCCGCAGTTCGTCCAGGATCGGGTTGATGTCGAGGCCCGGGATCCAGCCCGCGGCCATCCGGCCGACCCGGGCCACTTGGGAGAAGTCGGAGAGCAGGGCCTCGCCCGCACCGGGGTACTGGACTTTCACCGCGACGGACCGGCCGTCCTTCCACACCCCCCGGTGCACTTGGCCGATCGAGGCCGAGGCGGCGGGAGTGTCGTCGAAGTCGGTGAAGGACCGCCGCCAGCGCGGTCCGAGTTCGGCGGCGAGCACCTTGTGCACGGTGGCGGCGGGCATCGGCGGGGCGGCATCCTGCAGTTTCGTCAGGGTGGCCCGGTAGGGGGCGGCCAGTTCTTCAGGCATGGCGGCCTCGAAGATGCTCAGGGCCTGGCCGAATTTCATCGCCCCGCCCTTGAGCTCGCCGAGCACCTTGAACAGTTGCTCGGCGGTGCGGGCCTGGACCTCGGCGGCGACGAGTTCGGCGGGCCGGCCGCCGACCCGTTTGCCGAGTCCGAGCGCGGTACGGCCGGCGAACCCGAGGGGCAGGGTGGCCAGCTTGGCCGTCCGGGTGACGGCACGGCGGGGAAGGTCGGTCACCGGATCATTGTCCCTTCCCGGCGGCTGCGGCGCGGGCCGGAAACGGACGGCGCGCTCCGGGACGGTCCGGACCCGGCGACGGCGGACGGCCATCGGCAGCCGCAGCCGGGGTGTCCGGTCCACGTCCGCGGGGCGGTCAGACCGTCAGGAAGGGCCACCTCGATCGTCGTGCCGAGGGCCGCCGGGCCCGGCCGTTCCGGCAGGTCCGTCGGGTCCGTGCCCCCGCCGATCCGCCGTCCGGCCGGGAACGGGACGTCCTGGCCCCTCCCGTCGGGGGGCCTCCGCCCCGGGTGCCTCCCCTCCGGATGCCCTCCGTCCGGATGCCGCCCGTCCGGGTGCCGCCCGTCGTGGTAGCTCCCTCCGGTGCGGAGGGCGGCGAGATGCAGGCCGTCGAGGTGCCCGAGTACCTGAAGGGCGGCCAGTGCCTCGGCGAGTCCGGCGGAGGCGGTCTCCTCGGGGCCCGCACCGCCGGGACGCCCCGATCCCCGGGCGGCGAGGAGCTGGCCGAGCAGTCTCGGCCACTGCGGGTCGTTGTCGGTGCGGTGCAGGTCCAGGCAACGGAGGCAGGGGCTCCGTCCGGGGACGACGAGGGGACCGACGATGACGCTCGCCTCGGCCACGACGACGGACAGGTGCGGGATGTCGGCGGCGACGAGCGGGTCGGCGCGGCTCGCGTCGGCAACTCCCCGGTCGATGAGGACGACGAGGTCAGGACGCCGGGTACGGTCCCGGCCGGGGTCCCGGACCCGGTCATGGTCGAGGGACCAGTCGAGGTCGAGGGACCGGTCGAGGGGATGCCCCGGTGCCGTTCCCGGGTCGAGTCGTTGCACCGCGGACCGGGCTGCCGCCCCGCGGCCGGCCCCGACCTCGGCGGGTAGTGGCCCGGCCGGTGCGACGTCCGCGGAGCGGACCGGGGTCCGGTCCCGGACCGGGACCGAGCCGACCCCGGCCGCGGCGAGGGTCGCCGCGAGGGCGGTGCCGAGACGCCCACCGCCGTGGACGTCGACCCGGCGGGTACTCCGGGCGGCGAGTAGCTCCCACCCGTCCCCGGCTTCCGGATGGACCACCGACCAGATCCGCGCGTCGTCGGGGAGCCGGTCCCGGGCGGGTCCGAGCCGGGCCACCGCGGAGCGTCCGGCCCGGGTCCGGATGAGCACCTCGGCCTCGGTGAGCAGCCGTAGCACCTCGCGGGTCCGGACCGTATCCCGGCCGGGAGCGGTGAGCGCGTCCTGCTCGTCCACGCCGGAACCGAGATCCCTCAGAAGTACCCGGTCGCCCGGGGTGAGTCCGTCGAGGACGGTTCCGTGCCGGGCGTCCAGCCCGATCTGGAGTGTGGTCGGGCCGCGCCAGACCTGGCG
>JARRQM010000134.1:0-5194 GCA_037381765.1 Kineosporiaceae bacterium | reverse complement strand
GCGCTCTCGCACTCCAGTTGGCGGATCTTCCGGGAACGACGCTGAGACCATCCAGGATCTACCGAAAGAGATATCGTGGGACTGTTCGGCTCCAAGAGTATTGACCCGGCGGTCGTTGCCGCACATCCGGCACCGGCCCCCTATCAGCATCTTCTTGCGCTGGGAACGCCGCTCATCGAGCGGGATCACGGGATCGGGGCTTCCTACACGTTCTTCGACCCCAGAGAAGGCCGCAAGACGAAATACTTGTTCGACCTGTGGGAGATCGGCGACCTCCGCGGGCTGGACGCGGCAGTCTCTCTCCTGCTCGAGCGGTCGCACGACCTGAGCCTCATCGGTAATCGCGGTAAGGCGAACAAGGCTGTCCTGAACGCGTACCAGAAGGCGACGAAGAAGACGGCCAACCCCGGGCTGGACTACTCCGAGGCCCGCATCGCGTCAGTGACCGATTTCGGTGCCTGCCACCTGGAGTACGCGGCGATGCTCCTGCGCAATGCGTTCCCCTTCGGGTACACCACGGATGAGCAGATCTTCGCGCGCCTGCAGATGGTCCACAACGAGGTCACGAACCGGTTCGCGAACTGGAACGATTACATGATCAGCGCTGACAAGTCGAGTCACGTCGACACCACGTTCGGCTTCCCCGACGGGGCACCGACCTACCTGCGGCTAGCGGCCGACCCGAACTTCGCGTTCTCTCGTTTCCCGTTGCACTGACCGTTTCCCGTTGCACTGACCGTTCGGGCCCGGGGCGTCGCGGAGACGTCCCGGGCCCGGCGCTCATCCCCGGACCCACCGCTCCCCCACGGGCCCCTGAACCGGCAGGCGTCCTCAGGCCCGCCTTTCGCTATCCGGGGCCTGCCGTTCACCTCTGGGCGGCGTCCCGGACGGCGGCGGCGACGGCGGGGGCGACGGCGGGGTCGAACACGCTCGGCACGATGTAGCTGGGGTTGAGTTCGTCCGGGGAGACCACGTCGGCGATGGCGGTCGCCGCGGCGACGAGCATGGCGTCGGTGATATCGCGGGCCCCGGCGTCGAGCAGGCCGCGGAACACCCCGGGGAAGGCGAGCACGTTGTTGATCTGGTTGGGGAAGTCGCTGCGCCCGGTGCCGACGACCGCGGCATGCTGCTGGGCCGCGAGAGGGTCGACCTCGGGGTCGGGGTTGGCCAGGGCGAGCACGACCGCCCCCGACGCCATCGTGGCGATGTCGGCGCCGGTGAGCAGGTCCGGGGCGGATACGCCGATGAACACGTCGGCGCCGGCGAGCCCCTCGCGCAGGGTGCCGGAGAACCGGTCGGTGTTCGTGTTCTCGGCGATCCAGGACTTGAACGGGTCGAACCCGTTGCGCCCCTGGTAGACGGCGCCGCGACTGTCGAAAGCGATGACGTTCTCGGCGCCGCGGCTGATCAGCAGCCGGATGATCGCCTGCCCCGCCGCGCCCGCGCCGGAGACCACGATGCGGCACCCGGACAGTTCCTTGCCGACCACGCGCAGGGCGTTCGTCAAGGCGGCGAGTACGACGATGGCGGTGCCGTGCTGGTCATCGTGGAAGACGGGAATGTCGAGGGCCTCGCGCAACCGGGCCTCAATGTCGAAGCACCGGGGGGCGGCGATGTCTTCCAGGTTGATACCGCCGTAGACAGGGGCAAGGGCCTTGACGATGTCAACGATGGCGTCGGGGTCCTGGGTGTCCAAGCACACCGGCCAGGCGTCGACGTCGGCGAACCGCTTGAACAGCGCGGCCTTGCCTTCCAGCACCGGCAGGGCCGCGGCCGGCCCGAGGTTGCCCAGGCCGAGGACGGCCGAGCCGTCGGTAACGACGGCGACAGTGTTCCGTTTGATGGTGAGCCGCCGGGCGTCCTCAGGGTTCGCGGCGATCGCCTGGCAGACCCGGGCCACCCCCGGGGTGTAGGCGCGGGACAGATCGTCCCGGTGCCGCAGCTGCACTTTCGAGGTGACCTCGAGTTTCCCGCCGAGGTGCATGAGGAATGTGCGGTCGCTGACCTTGCGCACCCGCACCCCGTCAATGTCGCCGACGGCCCGGGTGATCACCCCGGCGTGTTCGGCGTCGGAAACGTTGCAGGTGACGTCGACGACGATGCGGTCGTAGTGGGATTCGACGACGTCGAGGGCGGTGAGCACCCCGCCGGCTTTGCCCACGGCCGTGGTGAGTTCGGCGGTGGCCGCCCCCGTCGTGGGAGCCTCGACACGCAAAGTGATGGAGAAGCCGGGACTCGGTGCCGGCATGACGCCTCCTGAGATGCGGACAACCGGCGGCCCGGGGAGCCGGACCCGTTACCGGCGGGGGTTCCCTCACCATAGTCGGCGAGAGCGGGACACCACGCACCACGCGCCCCACGGGTTTCGTGCGCTACGTCACCGTCATCCCCGGTCCCCGGCTCCGCCCCGGGGCGGAGCCGGGGACCGTACTATCCGGTCACGCCTTCTGGGTCGCTGTGACGATGACGTCGTTGCCCTTGAGCACGATGGCGAAGGTGACCTTGTCCTTGGTGTAGACGGCGGATTCCCCGGTATTCGTCCCGATCAGCCCGGCCCGTTCCAATTCGGCGAGGACAATCTTGTACAGGGCCGGGGAGTCGCCCCCGGTCCGGTAGGTGATCACCCAGGAGCCGACCCCGCCCCCGGCTTTCCCTCCGGTCACCGTGGTCGGGTTCGGCGGCATGGCTTCCCGGTACGGCATGTCGGCGGGGATCTCGACGGTGTTGCCGCCGCTCTCCCCGGCCGGGACGGACACCGACGATGTCGGCGACGCCACCGTCGCGGACGAGCTGGCTACCGCTTCCGTCCCGTCCGAGGATCCCGAGGAGCAGCCTGCGGTGCCGAGAGTGACGGCCGCGGCGGCTGCGGCGAACAGGACGAGCCGGCTACGGGACGTGACCACGGACCTGGACACCGACATGGGAATGTTCCTCCCCCAATCACCGCCACCCCGTTGGCGGCGTTCAGCCGGACAGGTTAGGGCATCTTACGCGGATCACGCGAACCGGACCCCCTGTCGGGTCCCGGGGCCCGGGCCGCGCCGGGGCCTGCGTCCGGGCCCGGCGTCCCCACCGGACCGGGCATCGACATTTCCAGGGCCGCCGCTTTCCGGCCGCGTGCCCCGTCGGTGCGGACGAGGCCGCCCCCGTCCGTCTTCGCCCGGTACATGGCCCGGTCCGCACGCTGCAGCAGGGCCTCCGCGGACATCCGCCGCCCGGAGGCGACGCCGATACTCGCTCCGACCCGGACGGCCCCCGCGGGCAGCCGTGCGGCGAACTCGTCGACGAGCCGCAGGGCCAGCGCCCGGGCCTCCGCTGGGGCGCGCACCGCGGGTAGCACGGCGAATTCGTCGCCACCGAGCCGGGAGGCGATATCCCCGGGGCGGAGTTCGTCGCGCAGCACCTCGGCGACGCGGCGCAGTACCCGGTCGCCCTCATCGTGACCGAGGGTGTCGTTGACCGTCTTGAACCCGTCGAGGTCGATGAACAGCACGCTGGTCATCCCGCGCGGCACCCGTTCGGCGAGCATGGTCAGGAAGGCCCGCCGGTTGAACAGTCCGGTGAGGGCATCGGTGCTGGCCAACCTGCGCAGTTCGGCTTCGAGCCGGTTGCGTTCGCTGACGTCACGGATCGACAGGGTGAACCCGGGGACGGGGCCGCTGCGCCGACTCGCCGTCGACTCCAGGTGCCGCCACGTCCCGTCGCCGTGCCGGAACCGCCCGCTGATGACGGCTCCGGCGGCGTCGGTGCCGGAGATCCCGGCGAGCCCGGTGACCACCCCGGATCGGTCCTCGGCGTGCAGGAACCCGAGGCCGCTGCGCCCGAGCAGGGTTTCCGGCCGGTAGCCGAGCACCTCGGCGACGGCATCGTTGGCGAACTCGACCCGGCCCCGGTGGTCCACCTGGACGATCGCGTCCCGGGATTCCCGGAACAGCTGGTCCAGCCGCCGTGCCTGCAAATGCAGGGCCTGCCACAGTTCGAGGTGGTGCCGTTGGACGAGAACGAGTTCGATGACCACCCCGATGATCAGTCCGGTTGCCGCGACCAAAGTCACCACATCCGATCCCGGCAGCGCGGCCGCGAGCAGCCCGGGGACGAGCGCGATCTGCGACAGCCGGGTGATCCGCGGCCGGATGGGGTGCTCGGCGCGGAGGTTCCCGGAGCCGGCCCGCCCGGCGCCGTGGTTCCCGGCATCGGGTGCGGGCTCCGGTCGGGCCGTCCACACGTCGAGGCGTCCGGTGAATGTGGCGCTGCCGAGCGCCCACAACATGATCAGCCATTCCACGGCGCCGAACCGCGGGTTCCCGGTCAACGCCCAGGTCGCATCCGTGGGGACGGTGAGCAGCGCGGACAGGACGATCAGGGCGACCGGGAGCCGCCCGTCGAGCCGCCCGGCGAGGCCGGCGACCATGCTGGCGAACACGAGGTCGACCGGCAGCCAGATGAGCGGATGCAGGTCACCGGGCGGCAGTGGGGATCCGGTGAGACCGAGCGCCACCCACCCGATGAGCAGCACCGACACTCCGACCAGCCACCCGTCGAGGAGGAGGAGCCACCACTCCCCCGCCCGGCGGCGTACTCCCGGCGAGGTGAGTACCCCGGTGAACGCGGCGACGACCGCGACCCCCCGGAACAGTCCCCAGGACAGTGCGGGGGCCCAGCCCAGGACGGCTCCGAGAACAGATGTCGCCCAGGCGGCGGCGGCAACGGCGAGCGCGAGCCAGCTGAGCCGCCCGCCGGGTCGGGCCCGTACCGCCGCGTCGGCGAGAGCCCCGGTGACGACGACACCGACACCGACCGTCGCCACGGTGAGTTCGGGTAGGCCGATCCCGGGCGAGATCCGGTCCGGGGAGAACACGCCGGTCCAGGCCAGCAGGGCGAGGGCGGTGACCACCGGGGACAGCACGAGGACCCCACGGAGCGCCCCGCCCGGGTCGCGGGCTCGCGCGCTCCGCACCATCCCGATCGCCTCGCCCAGGTCGCCCCGACCGTGCCGTGACACCCCGTCGTATCACGCAACCCTAGTCAATCGGACACGCACTGTGAGTGGTATTCGGCGGGGTTTGTCATTTTCGCAGCTTCTCGCCCCCGCCCCGCCCCGTACCCCACCGGGAGATCACGGAACGTGGTCGGAGGGCCCGGGGCCGTACCACGCACCGCCGGGGACCGCCCGGAATCTGCGCAGCTGTCGAAC
>JARRQM010000133.1:0-5195 GCA_037381765.1 Kineosporiaceae bacterium | reverse complement strand
CGACGGCCCCGGTGAGGGTGCGCTGGAGCAGCTCGCGTTCGGAGATGACGAGTTCGTACTGGCGCAGCGCGGAGAGCAGGGCGGAGATGAGGATATCCGGTTCGACGGGTTTGGTGAGGAAGCGGTACAGGTCGGCGTCGTTGACCGCGGCGATCGTCGAGGTGAGGTCGGCCTGGCCGGAGAGGATGAGTCGAACGGAGTCCGGGGCGACCTCCCGGGCCTTGGTCAGGAAACTCGCCCCGTTCATCCCCGGCATCATCATGTCCGAGACGATGACGGCGATCTGATGGGTTTCGGTGAGCGACTTCTGCAGGATCTCCAGACCCTCCGCGCCCGAATTGGCCGTCTCGACCGTGAACCGCCCGCGTAAGGTGCGTCGGAGCCCGTCGAGGATGCGTTGCTCGTCATCCACGAGCAGAATCCGGTTCGTCACCGATGTCGCCTTTCGCCCCGGGTCGCGTCAGCCCCGCTCGGTGCGACCTCCGCCTGCCGCGCCGCCCGAGACGTCCCGTTCGGTGCGGGTGCTCGGAGGGGAAGGCCGGACCCGCACCCTCAACCTGTATACCGATC
This sequence comes from Kineosporiaceae bacterium, assembly GCA_037381765.1. Classification (GTDB taxonomy): domain Bacteria; phylum Actinomycetota; class Actinomycetes; order Actinomycetales; family Kineosporiaceae; genus JARRQM01. Next base: position 4,625 of record JARRQM010000133.1, on the reverse strand, counting down.
GTACCGATCCAGTTGCGGAGTGCAGCGCATTCATGGGTGGTTGAGGGCCGAGGACATCCGTGGCCGGACCTGGAGGGCTGATCTGGGATGCGTCGGATCCTGTTCGTGGACGACGAGCAGCACCTGCTGTCTGGCCTCCGACGTCTGCTCCGCTCCAAGCGGGACAGCTGGGACATGACCTTCGCCCTCGGCGGGGCCGAGGCCCTGCGGACGCTCGCGGAGAAACCCGTCGATGTCATCGTCTCGGACATGAAGATGCCCGGTATGGACGGGGCCCAGCTGCTCGCCGAGGTGCGTCGCCGCTACCCGCAGACCGCCCGGATGATTCTCTCCGGACACGCCGACCGGATGTCGATCATCTCCGCCGTCGGCCCGACCCACCAGGTCCTCGCCAAACCCTGCGAGGTCGACGTGCTCACCGCGGCGATCGAACGGGTGCTCGCGATCAGTGACCTTGTCGGCGACGGTGAACTGCGCGACCTGCTCGGCGGCGTCGAATCCCTGCCCAAGCCCCCGGAGATCTACGAGCAGATGCTCTCGATCGCTTCCGACTCGTTCTCCAGTCTCGACGACATCGTCGAGGTCATCGAACGCGACCTCGCCACCAGTGCCGAAGTCCTGCGCCTGGTGAACTCTTCCTTCTTCGGGTTGGCCACCCAGGTCGACTCGGTGGCCCGGGCGGTGAGCCTGCTCGGCCTGGAGACCATCCAGGGGCTCGCCGTCGCCGGGGCAGTGTTCCGCTCCGGGGGGTCGACCCCGCCCGGGCTCGACACGGACCAGTTGCGTCGGGAGAGCCTGCTGGTGGCGAGCCTGGCCCGACGATTCGCCACATCGGACGGGTGGCCGACGGCCGCAGTGAACGACGCCTTCTTCTCCGGGCTGCTGCACCGGGTCGGGCTGCCCCTGCTCGCCCAGGCGAATCCGCAGGGGTGGGCCCGGCTCGGGTCCGCACCCCCGGGTGAGCCGTGGACCGCGGACGACGCCGAGCAGGAAGCCTTCGGGGTCAGCGCCAGCCGGGCGACCGCCTACCTGCTCGGCCTGTGGGGGTTCCCGGAGGCCGTCGTCGCCGCCCTCGCCGACCAGCCGGCCCGCCCCGGGGACCCCACCGCGACCCCGGCGGCACAGGTACTCACCCTGGCCCGGCGCCGGGCCGGGGCACCCGGGACCGCCATCCCGCCCGATCCCGGGGGCTACCTGAATGCGGAACGGCTGGACCGCTGGGAGGCGGCCTGCGCCGACCTGCTCGGGACGACGGTCGGATGACGGGCCGGAACCGGTGCCGCAGCCGGGACGCGCAAAATCTGCCGGTGGACGCGGGCGGCGAGCCCGGGACGGTGTGTGCGGTGGCCCCGACCGGGCCGGATGAACAACAGCCCTGGTCCGACCTCGGCACCATGTTCCTGCTGCTGTCCCCGGACGGGAGCGTACTCGGCGTGAACGAGGCCCTGTCCCGGTTCGCCGAGGTCATCGGCTCTGGTGGGATCCGGGCCGGGGATGACGCCCACGCCGTCGGCGAGAACCTGGACCGCTGCCTCGGTGGTGTCCGACAGAACGCCGGGGTGGCCGGGCTGGTCGAACAGGCGCTGCGCGATGACGGCGATATCGCGGGGATGGTGATCGAGCTGCGCCACTGGGGCCACCGTCACCTGCTCCGCTGGAGCGTGCAACACCTGTGCTCGATCCCGGAGCAGATCGCCCTCATCGTCGAGGACATCACCCAGCGGGTCGACCAGGAGGAACACCTGCTCGCGGACAAGGATGAGGCTGACCGGCTGGCCCTGGTCGCCCGGCACACCGAGAATGCGGTGTTCCTCACCGGCCCGGACGGGCGCATCACCTGGGTGAACGAGGCCTTCGTCACCTCGACCGGATACTCCGCCGAGGAAGCCGTGGGGCAGCGCAGGCTCGACCTCGTCCGCGGGCCGTTCACCCGCACCGAGCGGTTCACCAGCCTCGGCACCGAACTCGACTCCCTGCGCCGAACCTCCGCGGAGTTCATCACCCGCACCCGGTCCGGTTCGGCGTACTGGGTCGCGCTCGAAGCCACCCCGGTGGTGCAGTTCGGTGAGGTCGTCGGGTTGATCGGGGTCGAACGGGACGTCTCCGGGCGCCGGGCGGCCGAGGAACGCAGCGTCCAGGCATTGCGCCGGGCGGAGTCGCTCACCGTCGCCCTGCAACATGAGAAGCGGCTGCTCAGCATGGTGCTGTCAACCATCCCGCACATGGTCTGGTGGAAAGGCACGGACCTGCGCTACACCGGCTGCAATCAGGCCTACCAGGGTCTGCGCCGGGTGCACAGTGAGGCCGAACTGCTCGGGAGGCTGGAGACCCAGCTGGAGGACCCGGACGGGCTCGGGGTCCGGATCGGCGAGTTGGAGGAACAGGTACTCGCCGACGGCGAACCCGTCCTCGACGTCAAGGTCAGTGTCGGATCCCCGGCGTTGACGTACCAGGTGAGCGTCCTGCCCCAGGTCGAGTCCGGGACGGTGAACGGGGTCGTCGGGGTGGCCGCCGACATCACCCGGGCCGCGGAGATGGAACGTCAGCTCGCCCAGGCACACCGGCTGGAGTCGATCGGCCAGTTGGCCGCCGGGATCGCCCACGAGATCAACACACCCGTGCAGTACGCCTCGGACAACACCCGGTTCGTCGCGGAAAGCGTCCGGGAGATCCTCCGGGCATTGACCACCTTGCGGGGGCTGGCCGACACCGCCGGGGACACGCAGCAGGAACTCGGCGAGAAGCTGCGCGGTCAACTCGTCGACCTCGACCTGGACTTCCTCGCCGAGGAGATGCCCAGCGCCCTGGACCAGTCCCTGGAAGGGCTGGAGCGGGTCACCCAGATCGTCCGGGCGATGAAGGACTTCTCGCATCCCGGCGGGACCCGCAACCCCGCGGACATCAACCGCCTGGTCACCTCGACCGTTCAGGTGTCCCGGAACGAGTGGAAGTACGTCGCCGAACTTGACCTCGACCTCGACGAGAACGCCGGATCGGTGTCCTGTTTCGAAGGGGATGTCAAACAGGCGGTCCTCAACATGATCGTCAACGCCGCCCACGCGGTGGATGAGCGCCGCCGCCGCGCGGGAGTCGAGGCCCCGGGCCGGATCACCGTGGCCACCCGCCGCCTCGACACCGAGGTGCACATCGTGATCAGCGATGACGGGATCGGGATGGACGAGACGGTCCGGCGGCGCATCTTCGACCCGTTCTTCACCACCAAGGAAGTCGGGAAGGGGACCGGGCAGGGTCTGTCCCTCGCGCACAGTGCCGTGGTGACCAAGCACGGCGGGCGGATCGACCTGGAGTCCGAGCCGGGGTCCGGGAGCACCTTCACCATCGCTCTCCCGCTGCAGGTCCCGGGCCAGACCGAGGACACCGCTGCGGTGGCGGCCGGGGCGGTGGCGGGATGAGCCGCCGGGTCATGTTCGTCGACGACGAACCCCACCTGCTCGCCGGGTTGCGCCGGGGCCTGCGGATCAAACGCAAGGACTGGGATCTGGTCTTCGCCACCGGAGGGCAGCAGGCCCTGCAGATGCTCGCCGAGCAGCCGGCCGACATCGTCATCTCGGATATGCGGATGCCCGGGATGGACGGTGCGGAACTGCTCGCCGAGGTGCGCCGGGGGTTTCCCGGGACGGCCCGGATCATCCTGTCCGGACACGCGGACCGAGCGACGATCATCGCCGCGGTCGGGCCCACCCAGCAGTACCTGACCAAACCCTGTGACGTCGACACGGTCGTCGCCACCGTGGAACGCGTGCTGTCGGTTCGTGAACTCATCCACGATCCGGGGATGCGGGACCTGCTCGGCGGGGTCGAGTCCCTGCCGAAACCCCCCTCGGTGTACCAGGAGATGATGGCGATCTCCGCGGATCCGGACTGCAGCCTGCGCGACGTCGTCCAGGTGATCGAACGGGACCTCGGCACCAGCGCCGAGGTGCTCCGTCTGGTGAACTCCTCCTTCTTCGGGCTGCCGGTGCGGGTCGAGTCGGTGGCCCGGGCGGTGAGCCTGCTCGGGTTGGAGACCATCCAGGGGCTCGCCGTCGCCGGGGCCGTTTTCGGCCAGGGAGGTAGCCCGCCGCCCGGTCTGGACCCGTCCCGGCTGTGCCAGGAAGGCCTGCACGTGGGCATGCTCGCGAAACGGTTCGCGCTCGCCGACGGGTGGCCCGCCGACGCCGTCAACGGCGCCTTCTTCTCCGGACTGTTGCACCGGGTCGCGCTCCCGGTCGTCGCCGTTGCCCTGCCCGAGGGCTGGGCGCGGTTGCGTGGGTTCGGGCCACTCGATCCGATCCGGTCCGCCGAGGAGGAGGTGGCCGCTTTCGGCCGGACGGTTACCCGGGCCACCGCCTACCTGCTCGGCCTGTGGGGGTTCAGCGAGAACGTCGTCGATGCCATCGCCGACCAGCCGGCCCGTCCCGGTGACCTCACCACGACGCCGGCAACCCTCGTCCTGTCCCTGGCCCGCTGGGAACAGGCCGCCCCCGGCGCGCCGGTCGCCCTTCCGGACCCGCCGCCCGCGGGCTGCTACCTCACCCCGGAACGGCTGGATCGGTGGGAGACGGGGCGCACCGGGGGGACCGCCGATTCCGACGGGGAAGGAGCCGGCGCGCCGACCGCCGGAG
>JARRQM010000132.1:0-5224 GCA_037381765.1 Kineosporiaceae bacterium | reverse complement strand
GCCAGCCGTCCCTGGCGGTCGTTCGGAACGCCTCGGTGGCCTCAGCGGCCCAGTTGCGGGCCGCCGGGTTGGCTCCGGTCGCCCCGCCGGGGGCCGTTCTCGGGACGGGGACGGGCCCGGGGTCGGTTCCGGGGACGGGCCCGGTTCCGGGGCTGACGCCGCCGCCCGGGGTTCCCGGCGGCGGGTCCGGAGGCGCCGGGTCGGTCGCCGATCTGCTCGCGGGGTTGCGTCCGGTATCCGGCCTGCTCGGACCGGTCGGTCCGGGGCCTGCGGGTTTGCCGGACGGGCCCGGGCCGGGTGCGGGTGCCGGTGCCGCACCGGGGGGCTCCGCACCGGGGAGTACTGGGTCCGGGAGCACTGGGTCCGGGAACGCCGTTCCCGGGGGCGGTACCGGGCCGGGTGGCACCGGGCAGGGCGGTACGGCTAGCGCCCCGGCGGAGGATCCGGCCGCAGCCCGCCCGCTGGAGGAGCTGCTCGCCGAACTCGACGGGCTGATCGGGCTGACCCGGGTCAAGGAGGAGGTACACCGGCAGGCCCAGGTACTCCGGGTGGAGCAGCTGCGCGCGGCGGCGGGATTGCGTACGCCGACGATCACCCGGCATCTCGTCTTCACCGGCAACCCGGGTACCGGAAAGACCACGGTGGCCCGGCTCGTCGCCGGGATCTACCGCTCCCTCGGGTTGCTCAGCACCGGACAGCTCGTCGAGGTCGACCGTTCCGAGCTGGTCGCCGGGTACGTCGGGCAGACCGCGACGAAGACGGCCGAGGTGACGGGGAAGGCCCTCGGCGGTGTGCTTTTCGTCGACGAGGCGTACTCCCTCGCCGGGGACTCCTACGGCCAGGAAGCGATCGACACCCTGGTCAAGGAGATGGAGGACCACCGCGACGACCTCGTCGTCATCGTCGCCGGGTACCCGCTGCCGATGGGCCGGTTCATCGCGACCAACCCCGGCCTGGCCAGCCGGTTCCGTACGGTGATCGATTTCGACGACTACACCGACGAGGAACTGTCCGCGATCTTCGCCCGGCTCGCCGCCGGGGCCGACTACACGGTCACCGAGCCGGCCCGGGAACGTTTCCGGGAGCTGCTCGTCGGGACCGACCGCGGCGAGGGGTTCGGCAACGGGAGATTCGCCCGCAACATCCTCGAAGGGGCGGTCGGCCGGCAGGCGTGGCGTTTGCGGGAGGTCGCCGAACCGACCGTGGACCAGCTGCGGGAACTCCTTCCGGAGGATCTCGCGGACCCGGAGGGGACGCCCGGCGACCCCGGCTCCGGGGACGACCCCGACCCCGGGGGCGACCCCGACACCGGCGCCGGGGACGATCCCGCTACCGGGGATGGCCCGGGCCCCGGGGGCGACCCCGCCGGCCTCGGCCTCGGCCCCGCCGATCCCGACCCCGGCCCCGACCCCGCGGGGATAGCCCCCGGATCCCCGGAGGATCCGGGAACCGGTGGGCCGACCCCCTCGTCGGGTTGACCATGGTGGTGCTGCCGCTGCGGGCGGCGATGATCCGGTCGCGGGACCTGTACCCGCTTGGGCGAGAATGTGACACCCGGTGGGATCCCCGTCCGCCGGCGAATATTCCGGACAGCGACATGGGAGGACCGCAGTGACCCACCCCAGCCAGTCCGGACCGGTGCCCACGGGCCCGCCCGCGCCGGTCGCCCCCGCGGGGACCGTTCCGTCCACCGTCGTCCCGGCCGGCGGAAGCTCCGCTGCGGTATTCCGCCGGGCGAACGAGATCGTGCGGACGGCCCTGGCCGGATTCGAGGGGAGCCCCGGGCGGTTACGGGTCGCCGGGGCGCTCGGCGTCGCCGGCGGACTCATCTTCGCCGTCCTCGGTTTCCTGGCCCTGCAGGCCCGCGCCGACGCCCTCGCCGACGCCCGCGCGCATGCCGAGCAACTCGTCCGGATCCAGCAGATCAGCGCCGACCTCGTGGCCGCGGATTCCCAGTTCACCAACGGCTACCTCACCTACGGCACGGAATCCGCCGAGGGGCTGTCCTCCTACGTGTCCTCGGTTCATGACGCCTCCCGGGGGATCGCCGAGGCGGCCGAGGCCGATCCGGCCGACACGGCCCGGCTCGCCGAGGTGAATGACGCACTCACTCAGTACACGGCACGGGTCGCGGCGGCCCGGGCGAACAACAAGCAGGGGTTCCAGGTGGCCACCGGGTACCTGCGGCAGGCCTCCACCCTGTTGCGGTCCTCGGACTCGGAACCGAACCTCCTGCCCGCGCTCACCGACCTCGCGACGGTGAACGCCGAACGGGTGGATGCCGCCTTTGCCGCTTCCCGCCGGGCGACCTGGCTGCTCGCCGGGGCGGCGCTGGTCGGGCTCGGCCTGCTGGTCACCGCCCAGCTGCTGGTGGCCCGGCGCAGCCACCGGGTGTTCAACATACCGATGGCGGCGGGCACCGTCGGGGCCGTCGTCGCCCTGCTCGTCGCCGGATCGGCGATGGCGGTGGCCCAGTCGAAGGCCTCGCACGTCAAGGACAGTTCCTACGCGGCGACCGTGGCCCTGGCGAACGCCCGGATCGACGCCTACCTCGCGCGGTCCTACGCGAGCATCACCCTCATCTACATCGGCACCGGCGGGGACTACACCACCAGCCAGGAGGCCTACCAGGCCGAGGTGGCCCGGGCCCGCACCGGGCTGGAGATCGCCGCGGGGACCGGGGGCGCCGCCGGTGCGGATGAGCTCACCGCCTGGGAGACGACGACCGGGGAGAACTACGACACCGCCCTGCAGACCTGGACCGAGGCCGCGGACGCGGCCACCGCGGACAGCACCAACGCCCTGTTCACCGCCTTCGAGGAGGCCACCGACCCGGTGCTGGAGCGGGAATCCGCCGCCGTATCCGACGGGCTCGGCACCGGCCGCGGCTGGCTGCTGCTCGGCGGCTGGCTGGTCGGTGTGTTCGGTGTGGTCGCCGCGGCCACGTCCTGGATCGGTGTTTCCCAGCGGCTGGAGGAGTACCGATGAGCATGACGAGCCCGTCCGGCACCGCCGGCACGACCACCAGAGCCGGGGGTGCCGGCACGGCCGGTGCCCTTCGTCGGGTCGCCCTGCCCCTCCTGGCCGGCGCCCTCGCGTTGGCTGCCTGCGCGGCGCCGGTGGAGACGGCGGCACCGGGCGCCGAAACCTCGCCGGCCGCGGCCCCTGCGGCGAGCACCGAGGTCACCTGCAACCCCGTGGCGACCGCGTCCTACCCGCCGCTGCCGACTACCCCCGCCCCGGGGAAGATGCCGTCCGGGACGCTGATGCGGACCATCGCCGACCGCGGCTACCTGGTCGTCGGGGTCAGCGGGGACACCCGGCTGCTCGGTGCCCGGAACATGCTCAACGACGGAAAGCTGGAGGGGTTCGACATCGACCTCGCCCGCGAGGTCGCCGCGGCGATCTTCGGGGACGGCTCGGACGCCCACATCCGGTTCCGGGTGATCACCGCCGGGCAGCGGATCCCGCTGGTGAACGCCGGCGCCGGCACCCGGTCGGCGCCCGGGGCCGGGGTCGACCTGGTGGCCCGGGCGATGACGATGACCTGCGACCGGTGGAACGGCACCGAGCGGGTGGCGTTCTCCTCGGTGTACCTCATGGCGCACCAGCGGCTGCTGGTCCGCTCCGATTCCGCGCTCACCTCACTGCAGGCGCTCGCTGGGGCGCGGTCCCGGGTGTGCGCGCCCACCGGGTCGACGAGTCTGGCGAGGATCGCCCAGGTGGACGGGATCACTCCGGTCGGGGCGCCGATCCACAGTGACTGCCTCGCCCTGTGGCAGGAGGGCAAGGTCGACGCGATCACCGGTGACGACGCCATCCTCGCCGGTTTCGCCGCGCAGGACCCGGGGGCGCGGGTGGTCGGGACACCCCTGGAGGATGAGCCGTACGGGCTCGCGGTGGCCGCCGACCACCCGGAGTTCGCCCGGTTCCTCAACAACGTCCTGGAACGGGTGCGGGCCGACGGCACCTGGGACACCCTGTACTCCCGGTGGCTGCGCCCGTCCCTGGGCGCCCCGGCGACCCCGGCCCCGGACTACGGCAGGACCCCATGACCCGGCCCCCGGACGGGCGGCCGGCCCGGTGACCGCCGGTATCCCCCCTCAACCTTCGGGCCCGGGGTCCCCGGGCGGGTTGGTGCACGCCCCCGCGGCCCCCGGCCGGCTCGGCGCGGTCATCCCGGTCGCGCCGCTGCGGGACTATCTCGACGCTCTCGGCCGGTGGCGGGACGGCCGGCGGATCGAACTCGACCGGCTCGACGAGGCCGCCCGGGCGGCCACCGACCCGGACAGCTTCACCGGGGACGTCACCCTGTCCATGGCGTTGTGGCAGGCGGTGAGCGACCGGTACGAGTTGCTCGTCCAGGAGTGGGATTCCGGGCGCGCCGACGACACCGCCCGGGAACGTCTGTCCCGGCTGATCTGGGGGAGGTTGGACGCCTCCACGGGGGCGGCACCGGCGGCCCTCGGCGGGTTCACCGGGTTCGGGGTTTCCCTCGTCGAAGCCTGCCGGCTGTCCGACGCCCTCGTCGCGCAGCTGCGGGCCCGGCTGTCCTTCGACCCCCGGGCCGCGGACGCCGTCCTGCGGGTGAAGGCCCTGCGGGCGGCGGTGTTCCGGTTGGAGGCGCTCGCCGCGCAGGAACCGGAGGCGGCCGGGGCGGTGGCCCGGCTGGCCGCCCGGGTCCGCCAGACCGGTGAGGCCGCGGCCCGCGGCGGTGACGTGTCCGGGGTCCTCCCCGGACTGGAGGCGGACGCCGCCCGGACCGAACGTGACCTCATCGTCAGGACGGCGACCCGTCAGCAGCGGGCCCGCGACCGCGAGCGGGAGTCCGCCGCGCTGGTCGCCGATCGGGTGCGGGCGATGAACGAGGCGGCCGCCCTGGAACGGCGCCAGCACGTGCTGCTCGCCCTCGCCGACCGGTGCGCCCGGGAGGTTGTCGACGCACCCCGGCTGGCGGTCCCCGAACCGGAGGTGTTGGGCCCGGTCCCGGAGGATCGGGCGGCCCTGGACGGTTACCTGGCCCGGCTCGGCGACATCGCCCGCGCCATGGACCACGTCGAACGGGTCTACTCGGCGCCGCTGGTGGAGCGGGACGGGCTGCGGGGCCAGCTCGGCGGGTACCGGACCATGGCGGCGCGGACCGGCCGGGACGCCGACCCGGAGGTCCGCGACGCCGGGCAGCGGGCCGCTGCCGCAGTCGGGGCCGCCCCCTGCGACCTCGCCA